>JAJFUB010000067.1 GCA_021372615.1 bacterium
GTCCGTAAGCTCACCAATGTTACCGCGAACCTTGAGGACCGCGTCGGCCACGTCGTCCATGTCGCGCGTCGTGCCCAGCAGCGTGCTCTGCCCCATCCAGAACGAGCCGTCGGTGCAGATGTGCTCGGTGACGGGGCAGTCCACCTGGGTGTAATCCACGCTGCCCTTGTAGTTCGGACAGGAGAAGGGGCAACGGGTCGGGTCCCAGCCTTGGGTGAACATGCCCTCGCGGTACAGCGGGTTGTACCCGCGCCCGACGGGAATGCCCTCGGCCGCCAGGGCCTCGACGAACTTGTCGCGCGACACGCCGCCAAAGCCGTTCCGGTCGTAGCGGAAGATGAACAGGTGGTAGGCACAGCGCTCGCCGCCGGGGCTGAAGGCCTGGGCGTCGAGACCCTCAATCTCGTCCAGTCGCGCGCGCAGGTGGGCGGCGTTGGCGTCGCGCAGGGCGGCTTGCTCCGGCCAGGTCTCCATCCCGCGCAGGATCAGCGCAGCCTGGAACTCGGTGAGGCGCAGGTTCATGCCCATCACGCGATGGTCGTACCAGCCGCCATCGGGCACGCGGCCCACGTTCATGTACGACCAGGCCTTGCCATACAGCGCCCGGTCGTTGGTGGTGGTGATGCCACCCTCGCCGGCGGTGATGTTCTTGGAGGACTGGAAGGAGAAGGCGCCGGCGTTGCCGATGGCGCCGACCTTTCGGCCGCGGTACTCGGCCCCGTGCGCCTGGGCGCAGTCCTCGATCAGCGCCAGGCCGTGCCGGTCGCAAACCGCCTGCAGGGCCTGCAGGTCGGCGGGCATCCCGCCGATGTGGACGCCGATGACGGCCGTGGTCTGCGGTGTCACGGCCGCGGCGACCGCGTCGGCATCGAGGCACAGCGTATCGGGCTTGATGTCGGCAAAGATCGGGATGGCATTCACCGCGATGACCGCGGAGGCGGTGGCGATGAAGGTGTAGGGCGGGACGATGACTTCATCGCCGGCGCCGACCTCGAGGGCGCGCAGGGCCAGCTCCAGGGCGATGGTGCCACTGGTGTTGGGGACGACGTACTCCGCGTCGCTGAGGCGCTTGAACTCCTCACTGAGGGCGGCATTCATCGGTCCGCCCACGCCCCAGACGCCACTATCCAGCACGGCCTTGAGCTTCTCAAGATAGCCGGGGTCCTTCGGCGGCCAGCTGGGCCACCCCGTCGTGTGAACAGCCTCGCCCCCGGTGATCGCCAACTTGCCCATCGAGCGCCTCCTCAGTCCTTGTACTACTTCATCTTGTGGATGCGGATGTTGCGATAGATGACCGGCTGGCGGGGATCAGGATAGGTCTCGCCGCCGATCCCCACTGTGTGCGGCCCCTCAAGACGGAAATCGTCATGCGTCAGCCGGCGGTCCTGGAAGACCGTCTGCTCGTTCATGTAGAAGGTGACGCGGTCGTCGCACTGCACAATCCGCATCCTGAGCTCCTGCGGCACCGCCGTCAGAGCGTGCTCCTGGTCCTCGCCCCACCCCGAGCCGCAGTATCCCGTGGTGGGTGACCGGATGATGCGGAAGGTGTCATAGTACGGATCGCTGGTGGCCGTGGCCACATCCACCAGGAAGCCGGCCTCGATGCCCTGCACTTCCCGGGGCGGGAACTCAACGTCGCACTGCATCTCATACCAGCGGCCGGGGCGGATGCTGCAGATCATCAGGGCGTACGTCTCGCCCGGGCGCATCACGAAGCCGTTGCCCGTCGGCAGCGGCCTGATCTCCCCCTGCCACGGCGACCAGCCAACCAGGTCCGGTGTCGGGTTCAGAGCGACCCACTGGTTGGCCTGGAGCTGCTTCTCCCACTGCAGCGTCTGCAGGCGGTCGCGCAGGTAGAAGCGCGCATGAGGCTCCTGCTCCTGCTTGAGGAGCTGCTGGAACGCCCCGAGCGCCTCGGCCGTCTTCTGAGTCTGGAACAGATTCTCGGCCTGGGTCACCTTCTCCTTGTTGGATCCGGTCACAGCGTAGATCTCGCCCGCGACCAACTCCAGCCGCTCGCCCCAGTTGCGATCCATGGCCGCACGATCCAGTTGGCCGTGCAGGGCGTCGAGCTGCTGGCGCGCCACGTCCATGTTTCCCGTCTGGTAGGCCTTCACCGCCAGGCGCGTGCGGAAGTCCTTGACCTTGTCCCGGTCCACCGGGTAGGGGCTCTTCTCGCTCACCGCGATGTAGCCCTCGAAGCACTGCCGGAGACCGTCAAAGACCTCCGGCTGCCGCCACACCGTATCGTCGCGGTCGCGGTTGGCGATGTAGTCCACGGCCTCGGAATACATGAACGGCACGTCGGTGTCGAAGCGCCCGGTGGCCAGGCACTCCTGGCCGAAGGCCAGCATCGCCTCGTGACTGCCGCCCCAGCGAGGCAGCAGGGAGTTGAGCATCCCGTAGTACGCGCCGCTGTAGTCCAACTGGGCGGCGACACAGCGATCAAACCACTGGCGCTCGGTCTCGGTTCCCCGTCCACCGGCGGAGTTGACGATGCAGATCATCGCCGAGGCCGGCTCGGGGTACTCCGGGTGCACGGCATAGGCCTTCTCGTAGTAGCCGCGCGCCAGTTGCGAGTACTTGCCGAACTGCTCCCACTGCTGCGGCTTGACGTCCTGCGCCCAGCCGGTGCCCCGGTTGACCCAGGCGTAGTCCTTGCAGTGCTGGCCCCAGGCCATGTTGAGCAGCCACGGGTCGGTGTTGGGGCGGTCCTTGAGCGCCTTGACGACCACCGCCTGCGAGCGGCGGAAGTCGCTCTCCATGATGTCAGTGAGGTCCGCCCACAGGGCCGACTGCTCGTACGGGCCGAAGTACTTCTTGTCGGCGGCGTCGGCGTAGGCGTTGATGGCCAGCGGCCGCCACTGGAAGTCTGCCCGCTCCAGGGAGTGGCCCACCTCGCCCTTCACGCAGGCCATGATGTGGTAGGTCCAGGCCAGCACGGTGGCCGGATACTGCAACTGCTTGAGCCCGGGTAGCGCGCGCCGGGCGTACGCCTCGGCCTTGCGATAGTCGTGCTGGTGGCGGTAGTACTGCGCGATCCGGCTGAGCACCAGCGGGTCATCGCACTGCAGCCGCTCGAGGGCCTTGACCACAGGCCCCTCCCACTGGTCATCGGGCATGTCAGGATGGCCGGCGTAGCGCAGGGCCAGGCCTTGCAGGTACTTCTCGGCCGTCGCATCCCACCGGGAGTCGTGCTTGCCGACCTGCTGGTAGGCCACGACCAGTTGCTTGCGGTAGTAGCCGACCTGGTAGTCCGTCATCTTCCGGCCCGTCATGGCCTCCGGTCCGCACGGGATCGGCTTGCCGGCATAGGTCTTGCCGACCCCCAGGAGGGGGTGCGTCAGCCGCCCCAGGTTGCGGACGATGAAGATGCCCCCCGTGATGCTCACCAGTAGGAACGTCACCAGCACCCCCACCACGATGAACACCATGCGTCGTGTCGTCATGGCCGAGCCCCCAGTCCGGGCGTTGCCTCAGTCCAGCGCCACCCGGTAGCGGTAGTAGTCCGCCAGCTTGAAGTTGTCCGGGTCCTTCTCGCCAAAGCGCGAGAGGAACACCACCATATCGCCTGTCAGCCGGTCCTGGTAGAACCGGAAGTTGGACATCTGCGTCAGTGGCGGCTCGCCGGGCTGGCGGCGGTCTATCTCGGTGATCGTCTCGCGCCGCAGGGCGAACGGCTCCTCCTGCACCTGCACGATGACCAGCGGGCTGCGCGGCCAGTTGCCCTTCGCCCGCTCGCCATCCGCCGCCAGGTTGCCGATGAAGTAGAGCTGCCCGTCGGTGAACGAGCGCACGAGTGCGCAGCCGTTGGAGCCCGACTCGATCGGCTCGCCGTCTGCACAGCCCAACGGCTCCGGGGCTGACCAAGTGAGGCCCTCATCCTCCGAGAACGCCAGCCACTTGTGCCCCAGGCGCTCGGGGTAAGCGAGGTTGTCCCCACGCATGACCATGGCGATCCGGCCGCCGGCCAGCTCCGCCAGGGCGTTCTCCGAGAAGCCCCGCGATGACTGCTCCGGGTCAACCTCCACCGGCCGCCCAACGATCCACCGCACGCCGCCCCCAGACTCCGGCTCGCCGATGAGCGTGAAGCTCGTCTCCAGCGGCGCCCAGTGGCCGGGGTAGTGGCGCGCGTTCCCCTCCGCGTCGCGGAGGATCGTCATGGCCGGCACGAGCAGCTTGCCGCTGCGCGTCTTGAGCGGGAAGCAGAAGCTGATCTGCAGCCCGCCAGGAAGGTCGTGAGGAATGACTTCCTCCCCGCGCCACGCGCCCGTGGCCGGGTCGTACACATCCCACGTCAGGTGGAAGCCGCCGTCCACATCCAGATGGTCGCCCGGGTACAGGCCGCGGCTGCAGAACGTCAGCAGCTTCCCGGTGTCGCGGTCGAAGAAGCAGGCGTTCTCGGCGTAGCGGACGCGCCCCTCGGGGACGAGGTGCGACTGCAGCTTCACCACCGGCTCGCTCCAGGTCGCACCGTTGTCGGTGCTGAAGCGGTCGGCGAAGTCGTCGTAGGTGTCCGAGGCGTCCACCCAGCCGGAGCGGTGGATCAGCAGCGGCTCGGTCGCGCTGACATAGCTGACGAAGCCGGGGAACACCGGTCGGCCGTCGCGGCCCGGGATGAAGACTTCCCTGCTGATGGTCTGCATGCGACACATTTCCGCCACGGTTGTGCGGCACCTCCGCCAAACGCGGCACCCCACCCGCAGGAATGCGCCTTCCCATGGCGAAGTCCTCCGCAACTTCGCCCTCGAACCTGGGAGATGGGGACCGCATGGAAGCTAACGAGCCAGATCCGGCGCGGGCGACCTCCCTACTTCAGGAGGCCCAGCGACTTCACGCCGCCGGGCAGTACCGGCAGGCCGAACGCCATCTCGACCAGCTGGACGATCTCTCTGCGGGCGACGAAGTGAGAGCAGAAGCGACGCCCCTGCGCGAGGACCTGGAGCGCATGGCACGGGCGGCGAAGTGCAGCGACGCGGCGGAGGGTTACAGTGGGCTCCTGAGCATCATGGCCGGTGTCGCCTCTCTGCCCGTCATGTGGCTCCTGACCGGCAGGAACTGGCTCCTCACGCCGTGGCTGGCGTGGTGCGTGCGGTTCGGCGCCGATTTCGGGATTCCGTGTCTCAGGAGCGGGTCCTGGCTATACCGAAGCAACTGGCACACGTTCAACCTGGCCCTGGCCGCCGGCGCGACGGCCGTGATCACTACGACCTTGACGGCCCGGTTCACAGGCATGCACTGGACCATCGCTGCTGCAGGCGGGCTCGCGGTGGGGCTGTTCGTGTTCCGGACACTGGAGCTACACCTGGAGGGGATATGTCCGCGCGGCACCCTTGCGGTCAAGGAGGCGAACGCGGAGCGACGGGCCGCGGAGGAGGCGAAGAGAACTGAGCGGGAAGCGTTCTTGGCCCGGATGGAGGCAGCGCGGGTGGCGCGGTCTGGACGCGAACAGCGCCGTGAACCCAGGACATTTGTCTGCAGGGGTTGTAGGCACGAGGTCACCGAGACCGTCACAGTGTCGCTGTTCGACCTTCATCCATCGCACGAGCACTATTGCGCGGCCTGCACGCATCTCATGGGCCGAGTTGACCTGTATGGAGAGAGAGGGTTAGACGCTACGCCAAACCTCCGCGGGCCTGGAGTCACCGCGCCGCCGGTTCAGCAACCGATAATGCCGGCGCGTACTCCCTGGCAAGACCACGCGGAGTACGAGCGCGCGATGCGGGCAGCCAGGCGTACTCCCCAGCAGCGCAGGGAGGAGCATGGGCGCGCGACACGGGCGCTCAGGCTGCTCCAAAGCGACATGTGGCATCGCCCGGACTGGTTTGGCATGGACTAGCCGGCGCGCCATCTGTCTGGCGCCGTCCGGGGCGTCCGGCCCGCGCCGCAGGGAAGTCGCCATGCTCTGACGAAGTCCTCCGCCATTCCCATGGCGGAGGCCCCCGGATGTTCTACACCCACGAACGCAACTTCGGCTGCCGGCTCAACGACGAGCTGACCTATCGCGGGCTGCGCGTGCTCGTGCTCGAAAACGAGCTGTTGCGTGTCTCGATCCTGCTCGACCAGGGCACCGACATCTTCGAGTTTCTGCACAAGCCCAGCGACACCGACTTCATGTGGCGCAGTCCCTGTGGCGTGCGCCGGCCCGGCGCCTTCGCCCCCAGCAGCTACCTGACTGGCGGCGCCTTCTCCGAGTACTACGAGGGCGGCTGGCAGGAGCTGTTCCCCCAGGGTGGCGGCCGGTGCGAGTACAACGGCGCCGAGCTGGGGCAGCATGGCGAGGTCTGGGGCCTACCGTGGAAGCACACGGTGCTCGAGGACAGCCCCCAGGTCATCAGCGTGAAGCTGTGGGTGCGGACGATCCGCACGCCGTTCCTGCTGGAAAAGACGCTCACGATGCGACGCGGTGCCGCCGTGCTGGAGATCGAGGAGACGGCCACGAACGAGGGCCGCGTCCCGATGGACCTGATGTGGGGCCATCACCCGGCCTTCGGCCCGCCCTTCCTGGATGAAACCTGCCGTGTCTACGCCGCCGCCGAGCGCGTCTACGCCGACGCCAACCGCGGCGACGACGCGCGCTTTGAGCCCGGCACGACCTTCCCCTGGCCCGTCGGCCCCGGGGTCAGCGGCCAGCCGGTGGACGCCAGCCTTATCACCCCGCCCGAGGCCGGTGTGTCCGACATGCTCTTCCTGACCGACCTGCGCGAGGGCTGGTATGGCATCACCAACCACGGGCGCGGCGTGGGCTTCGGCATGTCGTGGAACCTGCAGACCTTCCCGCACATCTGGTACTGGCTGTCGCTCGGGGGGACGATGGGCGGGCCGAGCTGGGGGCGCAACTACGTGGCGGCGCTGGAGCCCTTCAGCAGCTACCCCGGTACGCTATCCGAAGTCATCAAGTGGGGGAACCAGATGGTGATGCAGCCGGGCGAGATCCGGAGCACGTGGCTGCGGGCCGTGGCGTACGAGGGGGGCGAGGTGAAGGGCATTGACCGAGCCGGGCGCGTCGAGTAGCGGCGTGCCAGCAGGAACTGCGCGTCGTGGTGGGGAAATGATACCGCGGAACATTACCTGTGACTGAGAGGTAGGTTACATGCGGAGGTTGTCTCCTCTCGCCGGCCTCGCTATCGTCCTTTGCCTCGGCGGGCTGGCTCTCGCCCCACCGCTCTTCGCCCAGAGTCCGCTCAATGCTCGCATGCAGAAGGTGCTGGGGAAGTTCGTCGAAGCCACCGGCTATCCCGTCATGGGCGTCGGCTCGTGGATCAGTGGGACGAACTTCAACCCGACCACCTCCGATTTCGACATGCGGCTGGTGTGGCCCGGCGGCGGCACTGAGGCTCAGCAACTGGCGCACTGGCAGAAGGCCCGTGGCCAGATGATCAACCTGATCAGGGAAGAATTCGGCGATCAGGCCGGCAACATCCTCAACCGCACCAACCTGTACGCCCCCAACCAGCTCATGAAGGGCGTCGAGAACGCCGCCGACGCCATGGAGCGCTTCCAGTCCCTCAAGACGGTGCCGAACTTGGCCCACACTGGGCCGGTCACCGCTGAGACCACCGCCAAGTACGGCGAGGGTCTCTACGGCACCGGCTCGCAGACGTACGTACAAGGCTACGAAAAGGGCGCTGGGCGGCTCTTCTACAACAACAACGGCAAGTGCGTGACAGGGCTGTCGGAAGTGGCGCACATGGGCGAGGGGGCCCCCACCTACACCGCCGCGGGCACGGCCAATACGGCCGGCCAGTGGGCGGACCACGCCGTGAGCGAGCTCAAGGCCGGCCGGGGCGACAAGGTGGCCAAGTACCTCGAACGCCTGGAACGCGACCTGTTCAAGTCCCGCTCCCTCAGCGGCCTCCCCATGGACACGGACTTCCGCAACGAGCTGTCCAACATGCGCAAGCTGCTGAAGGAGCAGCCCTGGAAGCTCTCGGACGTGGCCGATGACGTGGGCCGGCTGGTGGCCCGCAGTCGCGCCGAGGCCGCCCTCCTGGGCAACATGGCCAATGCCGGCCCTGTGCGCCAGGCCTACCTGCGGGTCATGTTCGACGGCATCGCGCTCAAGAACAAGGTCGGCGACCTCATCGCCAAGGTCATGGAGAAGATGCCAAACGCGGTCAATGCCGAGAACGCGATGAACTTCATCGTCTTCTGCATCGGCACCAAGGCCGCGTCAGAGTCCTTCGGCCGCGGCGACGACGCCTTCCAGACCATGAGCAATGTCTGCGGGGCCATGAACCCGTTCAAGATGATCGGGCCGGTGCTGCTGGCGGAGGTCATGGCGGAGGTCATCACCCAGGCGCGGCTCGGCGGCTACGACATGGCGGCGGGCTTCCAGGGCGCCTGGGACTTGATGGAGGGCATCTACTCCGCCTGGGGGCGCTGCGATGTGGACCCGGACCCGCGCATGAGGCTGACGCTCGCCGACATGGTGGCCAACTACCAACTGGAGAGCAAGCTGGAGGCTCGGGTCTACCAGCACTGCCTGCGCGCCTCCACCCGCAACCTGGGCGCGGCGAACGCCATGCACGACGAGGGCGTGGCCGCCGCCATCTTCGCCAAGTGCTGGCCCACGATCCGCAACGCCTGGCTCTGGGAGCGCGACAACCTGACGACCGAGTACCTGAAGCTGGGCAGTGAAGTTGTCCACATGCCGCTCATCATCTACTACTCGCCCACGTCGCCGCAGGTCGGCCAGAAGGTCACCTGCGAAGCCCGCAGCCTCGATGGCAAGCTCGGAGACCGCCTCGAGCGCATGTCGCAGATCATCAAGATCCTGTACGGCAAGGGTGCCGGCATCTCGACCAGCTACTACTGGACGCCGGCCGGCACCTCGGTGAGCGACCGCGATTGGCAGCGCGGCTTCACCTTCGCCGCCAAAGGCAAGTACCCGGTCAAGGTCCGGCTGTCCATATCGCCCTTCGCGAGCTTCCCGAAGACCGAGCCGCGGGTCATGCTGCAGCGCGAGGTGCCGGCGCTGGTCGAGATCGTCGTGGGTGGCCAGGGCCAGATCTGTCCTCACTGCGGCAAGCCGGCCGGCACGACCCCGGGCTGCATGTGGTGCACCCTGTACAACCACGACCCGACGAAGGACCCCGTCCCAGGAGGGCAATAGCAATGAGGCACTGCGGGATCGTTCTCGCGCTGCTGTTGGCGGCAGCGGGGGCCGAGGCTCAGGCGTTGGCTGGCCTGTGGGGGTCGCCCCTGTACCGGGCGCAGCTTGCCGTCTCGGGCACGACCATCACCGGCACCTTCACCCCGGCCGACACCCCGCAAGCGCCGGCCGGGCAGATCACAGGCCAGCTACAGTCCGGCGGGCAGGCCTTCACGGCCACCTGGAGCCGCGCCGTCGGCCCCGACATCGTGCGCTTCCAGACGTATCTGAAGCTCGCCGCCCGCGACAGCCTGCTCACCGGCTACCGCTGGACTGAAGAGACGACGCCGACCAGCTTCGCCCTGCATCGCGCCGTGAACGGCCAGGTGCCGGTACTCATCGGCCAGGACGACTCCGGGCCCACGAACACGACCAGCAGCACCACGACGACGACAACCACCACCACGACCACGAACAACACACCCGTCGGCACGCCGAACGTGCAGGTGACGACCTGCGAGAGTGTCGTGGACGGCCAGCCGCAGAACGTCGGCGAGCAGTTCACCGCGCCCAAGAGCATTGCCGCGGTCGTGCGGTTCAGCAGCCTGCCCGCCAACAGCACCCTGGAGTGGCTGTGGATGCTGGGCGGGCGGCAGGAGGCGAAGTTCTCCAAGGTGGTGGGGGGCACAGGCTGGCACATGCACGGCCTGCGGTCGGAGACGGCCATCGTGCCCGGCGCGTACCAACTCACGGTCTCGCTCAACGGGCAGGTCGTGGCCCGGCGCACGGTCACCGTGCGCGCCCCCGGCGGTTCCATCACGACGACAACCACGACCACGACGACGACCACGCCCTCATCCACGCCGCCCGGCCTGGAGGTCACGGTGTGCGAGAGCGCCCCGGGCGGGGTGGCACAGAACCCCGGGTCGGTCTTCTACCGGCCCAAGTCATTGGTATGCCTTGTCAAGCACAGCAACCTGCCCGACAACAGTGAGTTGCGGTGGGTCTGGATACGCAACGGGGCGCAGATCGCTGAGCACAAGAAGACGGTCAGCGGCACGGGCTGGGCCTACCATGGACTGACGGGCATGCCCACGATGACGCCAGGGCCGTACAAGGTGTCGGTGTACGCCCGGGGCAGCCTGGTGACGACAGTGGCCTTGACGGTGAAGTAGCGCCAGAAGGTGGTACTGCAGATGGCCCCGCACGGTGAGGACCTCAAGCAGTTCGTGAACCGGGCCGTGGCACTCGGAGCTGTCGAGGCGAAGGTCATCGATCCGGCCAGCATCGTCACGGCCGCCTGGGTGCGCTGGAAGTGCCAGTACGGCTGTGGGTGCTATGGCAGCAACCTGTGCTGCCCCCCGCATAGCCCCACCCCCGAGCGGACCCGCGCTTTGGTGGACTGCTACCGGCGCGCTCTCCTGGTCCACTGCCAGCCCGGCCAGAATGTGAAGGCCCTGGTGGTAACACTGGAGCGCGAGCTGTTCCTGGCCGGCCACTACCAGGCCTTCGCCCTCGGGGCCGGGCCGTGCTCGTTGTGCAAGGAGTGTACACTCGACCAGTGTGTGCATGCAGCAGAGACACGGCCGGCCATGGAGGCGTGTGGCATTGACGTGTTCGCCACGGCCCGCGGCAACGGGTTCCCGATCGAGGTCGTCACGGACCGGACGTGTGAGCAGAACTACTACGGAGTCGTGCTGGTGGACTGACCTCGGCCTGTCCCACAAGCAACGTGGCGGCCCTGCAGGGCCGCCACGGGTAATCCCTCTCGGACGGTTGGCCCTACGGTACCACCCAGCACGTCACCGCGTCCTGGTCCTTCACGATGATGCGCTTGCCTGACACGACCGGGTACGCATACACGGGCGTGTCAGCCACCTTGAGCCGTGCCACCTGGGTGAAGGCCGCGCTGTCGGGCTTGAAGACGATCATCTCGCCTGTGGACGGGAAGGCCATGAGCACCCCGCCGGCATCCACCATGGGCGCGTAGCTGCCCTTGTCCGTCATCGCCGTATCCACCCAGGCCGGCTGCCCCGTCTGCGCGTTCACACACAGCAGGTTGCCCTTGTCCGACACCCCGTACAGGAAGCCGTCGCGCAGCACCGGCGTGCAGTACCCGCAGCCGAGGGTGGGGTTGGTCCACAGTTCGGTGGCTGTGAACGCTCCGCCCACCCCCTCGATCTTCACTGCGAACATGCCCCGTCGCGCGCCGGTGTAGATGACCGTCTGGCCATCCACGACGGGCGTCACGGAGTTGTACGAGCGCTCCTGCTGGGCGAAGGGGCGCTGCCACAGCAGGCTGCCGTCCAGCAGGCTCACGCCCACGATGCTCTTTTCGGTCAGCGTCACCGCCTGCGGGGTGTCGGCGACGGTCATGACCACCGGCGAGGCGTAGTCGGGGCCCTCGCCGGCCCAACGGCCCATCTCCGCGCCGGTGCCCAGGTCGAAGCCGATCATCGCGCCATTGCCCGCGCCGCCCAGGTGTGCCACGGCCATGCCGTTGACGATCAGCGGCGAGGAGGCGGTGAAGAACTTGGGCGCGACACCGGGGAAGGGGTCCTTGCGCCATACGACCTTGCCGCTAGCGGCGTCGAGGCAGGAAAGCACGCCGGTGGCGCCCAGTGTCACCACTTTGCCTTCCGCCACGGCCACTGAGCTGCGGGGGCCGGGGTGGCGGGCCGCGGGGCCGGTCACGGGTGCGGCGGCCACCTTGTCCTGCCACACCTGGGTGCCATCCGCGACGTTCAGGCAGGTCGTGACTTCCTCCTCGCCCTGGCGCGAGAAGACGTACAGCCGGTCGCCGACGAGGGCGGGGCCGGCATCCCCGGCGCCGACCACCACGCGCCACTGCTGCGCAAGCGCGGCCGGCCACGTGTCCGGCGCGGTGAAGGCGGCGACTTTGCCGTCGCGGCCCGGACCGCGCCACTGGGGCCAGTCTTGGGCCGTCGCGGCCGTGGCCAGAGCGAAGCAGACGATCAGTATCGCGAGAGCCGGCTTGATGTTGCGCATGGCACACCCTCCGATCGTGATGGCGTCACGTTGCCGTACCAATGTCGTGTCCCAGAAGCGCGCCTTGTGGTCCCGTAGCGCGGGCGGCCTCGCCCGCGCACGACCGGGGCGGGCAGGCGAGGCCGCCTCCCCTACGCGGAAGGAGCGGTCTCTCCTGGGACGCGGTAGTAGTTCCCCCCGCCGCGGTGTCTTCCTTCAGGCCCGTCGGGCAGGTTCGGGGCCCGCGCCGCCGAATCTGAGACAACTGAGCCAGCCACGAAGGTCCCGGGAGGCCGAAAACCATGGCGCAACTGCTGGGCGTGCAACGGGTCTACGGCGATGGCCGCCACAATGCCTTCACCGATCTGCTGCGGTGGCGCGACCACTACTACCTGTGCTTCCGCACCTCGGAGACCCATGGCATTGAGCCGCCGGGCGACATTCGCGTGCTGCGGTCTGCTGACCTGAAGGCCTGGGAGACATGCGGCCGGATGAGCACGGCGGGCGACGACCGCGACCCCAAGCTGCTGGACATGGGCGAGCGCCTGGCGGTCACCTTCGGCACCTGGTACCCGCGCTGGTCCGCCGGCAGCCTCGCCAACGAGCCCTTCGACCTCATCAGCCATGTGTGCTGCTCGCATGACGGGACGAGTTGGTCGGCCCCGCGGCAGATGTGGGGCCCCAACTACTGGCTGTGGCGCCTCTTCCGCGACGCCGACGGCGTCCTGTGTCCCGCGTACCACTTCCCCAAGCGCGGGGGCGCCCGCGCCTCGCGCACGATACATCTGCTGCGCAGCACCGACCTGCTCGACTGGCAGTTCGTAACGGTCATGCGGGCCGGCATTGACGGCGGCGAACCGGCCCTATTCCAGCCCGCGCCTGACACACTGCACTGCGTGCTGCGGGCCGTCGAGCCGGACAACCACTCCTGGCTGGGGCGCAGCGTGGCGCCGTACACGCAGTGGGAGTGGAGCGACCTGGGGGTGATGATCCACGCGCCGGTGGTGCTGCAGGTGGGGGAGAGGTGGATCGTGGCCGGCCGCTCGCAGGAGCAGGACTTGCCCGTGGGCGCCGCGGACCCGACCGGCAGCCACCACACCTCCGTGTGGGAGCTGCAGGGCGACGGCATCGCGCACCTGCTGACCGTCCCCAGCGCCGGCGACTGCTCGTACTGCGGTCTGGCCCACGGCCCGGCGGGCGAGGTGCTGATGAGCTACTACTCTCAGCACGAGCGCCTGCCGCTCCCCACCGGCCAGCCCACGCCGGATGACATTTTCCTGGCGCGGTTCACGGTGTGATCCGCGTAGGCGGGTTCGGCCCCGAACCCGCATCGTCTGCACACAAGGAGAGCCATGAACCACCATTCACTTCTGATCGCGCTATCCCTGGGGCTGGCCGCGACGGCCTTCGCCGCCGAAGGCGCATTCTGGCAGCCGGGCAATGTCCGCGAGCTGTTCATCGGGGGCTTGCCAGCCGATGACGCGGGCCTGCAGATGTGGGCCGACAATGGCGTCAACTGCGTCACCGGCGTCAGGCCCGAGCTGGCCCACGCCCACGGTCTCCGCACCCGGACCTGGTTCACGATGAACTACATGGACAGCCGCAACACTCCCGAGGAGCGCCTCAACGCGATGGCGGCGGTGCATGAGGACGGGAGCTATGCGCGCCCCAATGATCCGCTCTTCCCGACCGTCGGGCAGTATGGCTGGACCGCCTGCATCAACAACCCGCTGTGGATCGAGCAATCACAGGCGCGCTTCCGCACGATGGCGCAGGACGGCTACGACGGCTGCCACATAGACTTCGCCTCCCACTACGAGAGCTGCTTCTGCCCCCATTGTGTGAAGCGCTTCGGCGAGTGGGCCCCGCGGCATGGCCTCGGCGCGATGGCCCTCCAGGACGCCGCCCATGCCACCGACCTGCCCACGCAGATGAAGCTGCGGGAGTTCCGCATCCAGTGCGTGATGGACTTCCTGGGTGGCGTGCGCACTGCGGCCCGCGCGATCAAGCCCGACTTCGCCACCGACGGCACCTGGCACCATGACAACGGCAGCACATACCAGTGGGCCTATGGCGACCACTTCGACCTGATGTGCATCGAGGGCACGACGTGGGGGCCCTTCCCGCCCGCCAGCACGCAAGTGCCCTGGCTGAAGCTGGCCCACGTGCTCAGCCGCCGCCCGGACCGCCAGCCGGTGGCGATGTCGGTGACCTACCACCTGCTGACCGACGCGCAGGGCAAGCTGCACCACGGGCGCATGGCCGCCGACCGCGTCCGGGTGACGCTGGCGGAGATCATCAGTGAGGGCGCGGTGTCGTGGCTGGGCCTGGGCGGGCCCGGGACGGGCAACCTGCTCAAGGAGCATCAGGACCTGGTGCAGGCCTACTTCCGCACGGCGCGCGACCTCGCGCCCGAGCTGACCAATGCACGCGAGGTAGCCGAGATCGGGCTGCTGTTCTCGCCACGCTCGTACCTGGTCAACGGGGCGTCGCGGATGCAGCTCTACGCCTTCTGCCAGGCGCTCACCAGGGCCCACGTGCCCTACCGGCTGCTGTCGGATGTCGGCCTCCAGCCCGGCGATCTGTCGGGGCTGCGCGGGCTGGTGCTGCTCGACGGGCGGGCACTGTCGGACGAGGCCTGTGCCGCCGTGACGGGCTATGTTCAGGGCGGGGGCAGACTGCTGGTCAGCGGCGACCAGGCCGCGACGCTGGGCGCCGACTGGCAGCCACGGGCCGACCGTCCCGCCTTTGCCGTCGTCCCGGCGGGGGCCAGCGGCGGCATGGCGCAGCAGGCCCTCGGCAACGGGCAGGTCCACTACTGGCTGCAGAAGGCCTTCGAGCGCAAGAGTCTGGGCGCGGCGCAGTACGTGACCTTCGCCCAGCCCGAGAGCCGCACGCTGGCGATTGAGGGCTGGAGCAAGGCCGAGAACGTCAGCGGCAACCGGGACAGCAACTACGCGCTGTACGTGGACATGACCCATACCGGTGGCGGGAACCTGTGGGGACAGGTGGCGACCTTCGACACCGGCACCCACGACTGGCAGTTCTCCCGCACGCTCATCACCGCCGAGCGCCCCTTCCAGGGGGCGAACGTGCACCTGCTCTTCCGTGGTCACGGCGGCACCGCGTGGTTCAAAGACGTGCGCTTCGGCGTGTGGGATCCGGAGCGCAGACAGATCGTGCAGAACCTGCTGGGCAGTCGCTTCCAGACCGCCGATGGCAAGACCATGGGCGCGGCTGACGGCGGCGCCGGGACGTGGGCGCCCTATGGCGACGGCTACACCGTGGAGAACATGCTGGAGCAGGGCTGGTGGGTGAAGACCGCCGCCGAGCGCGGTCTCGATGTCGGCCCGATGCACGTGGCCGACGCGGCCAATGAGGCGCCGGTGCTGGCGGCGCTCAAGCCTCTGCTCGATGGCGCACGGTACCTGGAGATTCGTGGACAGGGCGCCGAGTTGGTGGGCGCCAACCTCACCCGCACCGACACCCACCTGACGCTGCACCTGGTCAACTACGCCGCCGAGCTGCACCCGGAGCTGCCCGAGCTGGAGCAGCAGCAGCGCGAGCATAGTCTTCCGGCCCGGAACCTGAGCCTCACGCTGAACGTGCCGGGGCTGAAGCTCAAGTCTCCGCAGGCGCGCCTGATGAGCCCCGAGGGGCAGCCGACCGTGCAGTGCCAGGCGTCGGGCGACGGGGCGACGGTGCGCCTGTCGGAACTGGCGCAGTACGCGGCGCTGGTGTGGGAGTTGCGGTAGGGGCCCTGGTCAGGCAGGCAGCGACGGGAGATGAGGAAAGGGCCGCCGGAAACCCGGCGGCCCTGATGCATCGCAGCTCGGGAGGAAGACTCTCCTACAGGTCTACATAGATGCGCGGGGTGGTGGGGTTGGGGCGCTCCCACTTGACGTGACCATCTGCATACCCGTAGTTGCAGCCGTCATTGTGGCGCGGGTCCTCGGAGATCGCGATGTTCGGGGTGGTATCAATCGAGCCCCGAACATCGCACATCATGGCCGTCTGCGCCGGCTGGTCTATCTGGCCCAGCGAGCAGGAGTAGGTGCCGACTATCGCGTACGGAATGCCGAACATGCGGTAGACGCCGGAGGGCATCGGCCTAGCGATGTCCACGGAGTAGCCGAGGTTGGCCTTGCCGATGGCGCTGAGCACGAGGGCATCCTTCTTGCTGGGGCACTGCCAGATCTGCGCGTTCTTGATGTAGGGATCAATCAACTCGTTGAACAGGTAGAACGATCCGGTCAGCGACCCCGCGAGCGCCAGCGGGAACTTCTCGTCATAGTCCTGGGCATACGACAGGATGCCCAGGGAGATCTGCTTGATGTTGCTGCTGCAACTGGACTGCCTCGCCTTCTCGCGTGCTTTGGCGAAAACAGGGAACAGGATGGCTGCGAGGATGGCGATGATGGCGATGACGACCAGCAACTCAATGAGCGTGAAACCGTGCCTTCTCATGTGCGTGCCTCCCGACGACAGATGGTCCGCTCCAAAAGCGGACGGGCCTATTCTGCAACGCTCCTCAAACACCTTCTCTGTCAGGACACATTCTCCTTCTTTTCTTGCGCTGCCCCCTCAACTTCCTTGAGCCTGCAGGCAAGAGGACGAAGAACTGCCCGTCCCAACTGCCCGCCTCAGGACAGCCGGGGTCGCGGTCATTATACCCAATTCAGCGCTTGCATACCACTATGGCTGCGCCATCCGGCGGTAATTCCACCGCCACACAGCCATCCCGCCCAGGCGTGACGGGCTTGCGCGCCACCATTCTCTGACCCCGGTCAAACAGCAAGAGTTCCCCCGTCCAGGACCGTCCGGGCCAGCCAAACCGCCCCGGCCGGAGGGTGATGATGCGCTCTTGCCCGACAATGACGCCCTCGTCCAGGCCAATCACCGTGATGGGGTACTCGTACGTCGCGAGGTTCTCGTGGGTGAAGAGGTGGTAGAACATCGGCGCCGAGTACAGGTACAGGTTAGCGTTCCAGAGCTTCTCCCGGATGTCGGCCAGGAAGTCCGCCTCGGTCACATTGGGGAGATGATAGGTACTCCAGCCGGCATAGGAGATGGGCGCGTAGAGCCAGGTCTTGCTGGCCAGACCCGGGTGGTGCGGGATGTCCGTCTCGGTGAAGCGCGGGAAGTGGATCTGCTGCTCGGTCATGTTCGTGGGCGGGCTGTTGCCCACGATGGCCGCGCCGCGGTCGAGGAACGCTCTCATCATCGCCAGCTTGAAGGGCTGGGCGGCCAGGTCCGGCGCACCGGCCGGGCGGAGGATCGCCCCCGTCTTGGCGTCAATGAGATAGGTGTAGGGGTCGGGATGGGCGTAGTCGGCGTTGCCCTGGAAGCTGTGGGCGATCTCGTCCCAGTACAGCCCATCGGCCCCGATCTCATCCAGGATCATCCCCGGGATCTTCTGTAGGGTCTCCCGCCCCATGGTGTTGGCCAGGGTCGGCACGACGTTGGCGATCGGGAAGCCGAACTCGGTCCGGGGCTGATAGTTGCGGGGCTTGCCATCGGCGCGGGTGTAGAGGCTATCGGCGTACTGCGTGGCGATGTCCGCGCCGCTCACGAGCCAGCAGTCGTAGTAGATCAAGCACTTGATCCCCGGCCGCAGCCGCCGCAGCTTCTCACAGGCCGCCTTGAGGCGCTGGCGGTAGTCGGCGTAGATCGGTCCGGCCACGATGGGCCCGTGCCCTACGTTCTTCTGCCCCGCCTCCACCAGCTTGCGGTCATACCACCCGCCCTGCGACATGGTCACACTGATGTTGAGCATGTCCAGGTGCTGCTTGAGCTTGACGTCATCATAGGCCAGGATGGCGTCGGGCTCAAAGAAGTTGTAGCCGCCGTCCAGGCGGAACGCGACACCCCAGTCGCGCCGGACCAGGTTGACCAGGTCGAAGACATTGTCCGTGGCGGTGCAGTACACCGCCCAGGTCATCGTGTACTCGCCGTGGGGCGGCAAGCCGAACCAGTCATCGCGGACGCCGCCAGCCTGGCGGTCATCGTCGAAGTACAGCGTCCCGTGCATGCGCAGCACGTCATCATAGGCGACCAGGCCCACACCGACGCCGTCATGGGGCAGAAAGAGATAGGGGCACTCGGGGCGGTTCAGCTCCTCGAGGCTGGGGTCCTCGCGCCCGCCGAAGTTGACGCGCTCGCAACGACTGCGGCCCAGACGCAGTTCGTGCCGCAGACGCAACGGTATGGCCTGATCGCTGGTGTTGCTGAAGTGGTCGGTGACGAGTAGCCGTCCCCGGTCCGGCTCGGGGCGCACCTCCCGCCGATGCCGCCACCGACACGGGCCCTCATAGCCGGGCGGGCCTTCGCCCAGGTACGAGGTCACGGTGTACTGGTGCCCCGCCGTGTCCTGCACGATGAGTTCGCTCTGGCGTGCCTTTGCCTGGAACGGGCGCGAACGGGTCTGACCACACACGAAGGGCCGCGACCGCGGGGGCCGCGGCGGCTCCCCCGGCAGCACCCCGGGCCCTTCCCGCACCTGCAGCTCCAGGTCGCGGAACACCAGCGCCAGATCGCTCCTGGCGTTCCGTGCGATGTCCTTGTTGCCGGTGTGGGTGAAGGTCAGGGCGTTGCCGCCCGGCCGGATGAGGTCACTGACGTCGAGCGTGAAGCGGTAGGCTTCCGGGCCGTAGTATGTCGTCCGCGTCAGCACCTCAAAATCCGGGGCGTAGGCCAGGCGCCACTGCCCGCCGGGGATATACCAGGTCAGGAAGGGCGGATCGCTCCAGGCGAAGCGGTTGGGCTTGTTCAGTAGCCGCATCTGCCGCCGCGCCGTCTTGAGGCCCACCGTCTGCCCGTTCAGCTCGACCTGCAGCATGTTCGTCGAGCCGATGGTGGAGGGGTTGTCAATGCGGACGCGGAAGTTGACCACTACCTGCCGTCGGCCCGCCTGCGCGGGGGCCCCGAACTGCCAACTGCGCACCTGCTGCAGCTCCAGCCGCCAGTCATCCGGCGCCAGCGAGAGCGCCTGGCCCGTCTGGGCAGGAAGCGAGAGCGTCTGGGCGTGGAGCAGACCACACCCCGGCGGGACCAGCATCAGCAGCAGACAAAGCCGGCGTGTCATCATGTGGCGGATCGCTCCCGTGAGTGATGCCCCCACCCGAATTCCTGACTCGCCGCACACTTACCTGCCGGAGGCCTCCCATGCGTCAGCTACTGCTCGTCACACTCATCCTGCTCGTGGCCACTGCCGCCTTCGCCGGCAACCCGGGGGACGCGGCCTGGCCGCGCCTGACGATCCTGCCGCCGCCGGCCGCGCCGGTCATTGACGGCGTCCTGTCGCCGGGCGAGTGGGACCGGACCGTCGTCGTGACCGGCTTCGCGCCCCTGGGCCATGCCGAACTCGTCGCCCACCAGCCCCTTGTGCACCTGGCCTGGACCCCGGACGCGCTGCTGATCGCGGCGCAAGTGCCTTCGCCGCCGGGGCAGAAGGCCCGGGCGCGCGCGACTGACTTTGACGGCACCGTCTGGGCGGACGACTCGCTGGAAGTCCATGTGGATCGCGGCCACCAGCACAAGCAGAACTACCAGTTCATCGTCAACGCTCTGGCCACGAAGTTCGACTCGTTGGCCGGAGACAAGAACTTCAACGCCGAGTGGACGGCCGCGGCCCAGAACAACCCCGGCCAGTGGACGGCGGAGCTGGCGATCCCCTGGACGGCCATGGGCGGGGCCCCCAAGGCCGGAGACATGGACGGCTTCAACGTCATCGTCAACTCGTCGTACCTGGGGGGCACACTGACCTTCAGCCCGCTCAAGCGGTCGGCGCACGAGACAGCCAGCTATGCCCACGTCGGCTATGGCCGGGACGCCGCGGTGAGCGTCGAGCGGCTCGACGCGGCTGACCTGCGGGAAGTCGTCCTGCGGGCCTACGGCGCCGCGCCGGCATCCGTGCGCTACCGCCTCTCCCGCGCCGGCGACGCCGCTGACCTGGCCGATCAGGCGCTGACGCTGGCGGGCAACGGGGCTCCCGGCAGCGTCTCGGTGCAGATCCCGCGCGAGCAGGGGCTGCCCAAGCCCGGCGAGTACACGATCCGCCTCACGGCCACGGGCCCCGGCGGGACGCTGCTGGTGCGCGACGCCGACTTCACCGTCCGCGACGCCCTGCGCGTCACCTGCCAGGCCTATGAGGTCGGCGGCACGCTGGAGGTCCGCCTGCAGACCGAGCCCTCCATCTTCCCCGCCGCCGACACGGAATACGCGCTCACTGTCTCCGGGGCGCGCGGCGTCATCAAGCAGATCGAGCACGGGCGCCTGCCCGCTGCCGCCGAAACGCCGGTCCTCACCCTCCAGCGCCGCCAGGTTCCGCCCGGTAAGCTCACTCTCAAAGCGACCGTCACCCACCTGAAGACGGGCCAGCAGTACACCGTCGAGCGCACCCTCGACAGCCCGCTGCAGCCGGTGTGGCTCGGCACGCGGGAGGGCCTGACGGACAAGGTCCCCGCCCCCTGGACGCCGGTAACGGTCAAGGGCAGCACGGTTGGGTGCTCGGGGCGCACGTATGGCTTCCAGGGCGGGCCGCTGCCCACCAGCGTCACCACCCGCGGGTCGAGTGTGCTCGCCGGCCCGGTCCGCCTCATTGGCGAGGCCGATGGCGCCGCCCTCATCTGGACCGGCGGCAAGAGCGTCTGCATGGTCCAGAGGCCAACACAGGCGAAGCTGAGCGGCCAGGCCACCTCGGGCGCGCTCAAGCTCACCGGCACCGCCGCCGTGGACTACGACGGCATGATCCGCTGCGACCTGACGCTCGCGCCGTCGCGCGGCCAGAGCACGGTGCGCGAGCTGACGCTCGAGGTCCCCCTCAAGCCCGCGTACGCCCGCTACCTGTACAGCTTCCCCGGACGCTGGGGCAGTTGCGCCAACAGCGCCTACCTGCCCGCGGAGGGCTGGCAGAACCCGTTCAAGCCGTTCGTCTGGCTGGGCGACGAGGACCGGGGTTTCGCGTGGTTCTGCGAGAGCGACCGCAATTGGTTCCCGCTGGACAACAAGACCGCCCTGACGATCGAGCGCACCCCGCAGGCCACGACCCTCAAGTGCCACCTGATCGCCGCCGAGACCGTCGTGGACAAGCCCCTGACCTACACCTTCGGCTTCGAGGCCACCCCCTGCAAGCAGCCGGACAAGACCGTGTGGGACTACCGCATCGTGCACCAGGGGAACTACGGCCTGGAGAAGCAGCGGGCCACCAGCGGCGGTAAGGTCGGCTACCCGGCGGCGGGGCGCCTCCGCCGGGAAGAGGGGACCTTCGAGTGCTGGGTGCGGCCTGCCGTGGACAGCGAGCGCGACAAGGCCTTCGCCGACCGCACCTACCAGGGCAACCGTGACCTCTTCACTGTCCAGCTCAGCCCCGGCATGAACGGCAGCAACTACGGGCTGTACTGGAATGGCACCGTGCAGGGCCTCGTCGGTTGGGCCCGCACCGACGGCGTGGTCACCGACAACCCCGGCTATAGCTTCGACTGGAAGGCCGGGGAGTGGCACCTCGTCGGCATGACCTGGGACGCCCAGAAGCTGCGCATCTACCTCGACGGCAAGATGGTGTCCGAGACGCCGAACAAGGGGTTCCTGCGCGCGCCGCTGGACGCCGCCGAGATCCGGATCGGCGGCGACGGCGCCCTGGCGACGGTTGACGAGGTGCGCATCCTCTCCGTCGCCCGCCCGCCCGTCGTCACCGACAAGCCCTTCGAGGCGGACGCGCAGACGCTGCTGCTGGACCACTTCGACAACTACGGCGCCAAAGGTGAGGGAGCAGTGGGGAAGCCCGATGCCTGGGTGCGCTTTGCGCCCGGCAAGTTCGGCCAGGCCCCGACCTGGGAGCCCGGGCAGGGCCGGACACGCCTGGACGAGATGGCCGAGCAGGGCGTGCGCACCGTCTGCTTCCATGAGCACTGGGTGCCGTACCAGTCGTACCCCCATGTCACGGATGCTGACCGACCGCGCCTGCGCAGCCTCGTGGACGGCCTCCACCAGAGCAAGCTCAACCTGCTGCTGTACATGTCCCGCCAGTTCGCGGACAACTGCCCGGAGTGGGAGCTGCACAACGCCGACTTCTGCCAGGAGCCCCGGCCCGGCGCCTACACTCGCCAACCCCCGCAGCGCGCCTACATCGGCTGCTGGAACAGCCCCTTCAAGGACTTCTGCCTCCACTACCTGGGCCGGACGATAGACGAGTTCGGCAACGACGGCTGGTATCTGGACGGGCCCGAGTGGCCCATGCCCTGCGCCAACCGCGCCCACGGTTGCGGCTACCAGGCGCCGGACGGCTCCTGGCGGCAGACCTGGGACATCTTCGCCACGCGCGACTTCATGCAGCGCCTGTATGTCCTCACCCGCCAACGCAAGCCGCAGGGGCAACTGAACATCCACAACTCCACGGTCATGGTCATCCCGACTCTGGGCTTTGGCACGAGCAGTTGGGGCGGCGAGCAGATTGACGCCATCAAGCCGCCGGTCAAGACGCTCACCGCCGTCCCGATGGACTCCTTCCGCACCGAGTTCATGGGCCGCCAGTGGGGCGTCCCGGCGGAGTTCCTGGTCTATGACGGCCAGCCGTACTACGCCAGGGACGTGCTGGCGTACACGCTGCTGCACGGGGTGCTGATCCGCCCGGGCAGCCCGGACTCGATGGACCGCACCTCGGCCCTGTGGAAGGCCCACGACAAGTTCCCCTTCAGCCACGGCACGATGCTGGGGTACTGGTGCAACGGAGACGTCATCAAGATCGCCGGCTCCCCCAGCGGCGCCCTGGCGCCCGAGTTGGGTCAGGAGAACGTCTACGCCAGCGTCTGGACGCTGCCGGGGCAGGGGGCGCTGATCGTGGTGAGCAACCTGACCGACGCCGACGCCCAGGCGCAGGTGACGATCAACCTGGCGAAGCTGGGCGCCCCGAAGACGGCGAGAGTATGGGACGCGCTCAGCGGCGAGACGCTACGGCACCAGCAGGGGAGGCTGACGCTGCCGGTGGAGAGCTGGCGGTACCGGGTGCTGCGGGTGAAGTAGCCGTTGGCGTTGCCGTCTGTGTTGCCGTTTGTGTTCCCCCTCCCTTCAGGGAGGGGGTAGGGGGTAGGCCGCCGTTACCAGGGGGAGAGCCAGATGACCAACCGCGACGGCATCGTCACGGGTGACCATGCCGCGCGCAAGCGGGTGCAGGCGCGGCACCTGCGTCAGAACATGACGCCGGCGGAGAGCGGGCTCTGGCAGAGCCTGCGAGCCAGCCGTCTCGGCGGCCACCACTTCCGTCGTCAGCAGATCATTGACGGCTACATCGTGGACTTCTACTGCCACGCCGCCGGACTGGTGATCGAGGTGGACGGCGATGTGCACGGCTTCCAGCGCGAGGAGGACACAGTACGGCAGCAGGTCCTGGAGCGTCGGGGGTTGCAGGTGCTGCGCTACACAAACCGCGACCTCGCCGGCGATCTCCGCTACATACTGGATCAGATTTTGGGCATCGCCGATCGCCGCCTCGAAGAGCAAGAGCGGGCGAATGAGTAACCCCTCCCTTCAGGGAGGGGTCGCGCCGGAGGCGCGGGGGTAGGCCGCCGTTTGGGTGGCGGGTGGTTGAGGAGGTACGGGGACGGGCGCACGGCTTCCTACCCCCTGCCCCCTCCCTGTAGGGAGGGGTCGCGCCGGAGGCGCGGGGGTAGGCCGCCGTTTGGGTGGCGGGTGGTTGAGGTGGTAGGGAGGAGGAGGGACGGCCTCCTACCCCCTCCCCCCTCCCTGAAGGGAGGGGTCGCGCCGCAGGCGCGGGGGTAGGCTGCCGTTGGGGCGGCGGGTGGTTGAGAAGGTACGGGGACGGCGGCACGGCTTCCTACCCCCTACCCCCTCCCTGTAGGGAGGGGTCGCGCCGGAGGCGCGGGGGTAGGCCGCCGTCTGGGGTTGCGGATGGTTGAGGAGGTACGGGGACGGGCGCACGGCTTCCTACCCCCTTGTATATTGGAACCGGGGCACTTTGACAGAGTCAGACATCTTGCTCGGGCGGCGCTCCGACGGGAGTGGTGCGCGGTAGGCCGTCTTTGACCCCTGGAGGCTCGACCTCGTGGGGCAGCTGGGTCGCCGCGCACCGCCCGAGCCATTTCCGTTGAGCCTGTACAGTTGCCTGAGGGCCGTCGCGGCACCTCGTATCTCACAAGGCCAGGCCAACCCGGAGCCATCCTATGTCCTATCAGGTGTTCGTCGGTATCGATGTCAGCAAAGCTTCTTTGGATGTCGCGGTCCTGCCGGGTTCACGGCGCACGCGCGTGGGCAATGACGAGTCCGGCTGGCGCGAGTTGATCGCGTGGCTGGGCGCGCCAGCGGACACGCTGGTGGTGCTCGAGGCCACCGGCGGCTATCAAAATGCCGCCGCCCTGGCGCTGCAGGAGGCCGGCTTCGCCGTGGTCGTGATGAACCCGCGCCCGATCCGCGACCACGCGCGGTCGAACAACGTGCTGGCCAAAACCGACCGGTTGGACGCGGCGGTCATCGCCGACTTTGCTCGCGAGAAACAGCCGCCGGTACGGCCGTTGCCCGACGCGCAAGCTCGCTTGCTGGGGGCGCTGATGGACCGGCGCCGGCAGTTGGTGCAGATGCTCGCAGTCGAGAAGAACCGCTTGCAGCAGGCCCCACCGGCCCTCGCCCGTGACATCACGCAGCATATCCAGTGGCTGAATAAGCGGCTCAAGCAACTGGATCGCGATCTGGATGACCGGATCCGTCAGAGTCCGCTGTGGCACGAGCGCGACCAGATTCTGCGGTCCGCGCCCGGGATTGGCCCGGCGGTCTCGCACACCCTGTTGGTCGAGTTGCCGGAGTTGGGGCAACTGAAGGCCAAGCAGATCTCCGCCCTGGTGGGGGTGGCACCGTTGAACCGCGATAGCGGCAAGTTCCGCGGACACCGGTCGATCTGGGGCGGCCGCTCTCAGGTGCGCTCGATGCTGTACATGGCGGTGGTGTCGGCGGTCCGCCATAACCCGGTCATCCGCACTTTCTACCAGCGTCTGAAGCGGGCAGGCAAGACGAGCAAAGTGGCGCTGGTGGCGTGCATGCACAAGCTGCTGATCATCCTGAACGCGATGCTCAAGCAGCGGCAGTACTGGGCGCCACGGGCTGTGCCGGGTTAGGCCTCAACCCAGCGCCCCGCCCGCCTGCAGGCCCCTCCATCGCGGACAGAAGGCGGGCGGGACGCGGAGCTAGCCGAGAGGCGGCGGCCGCGACAAACTACCAAAGAGCACGCACAACAAGCTTGACTCGCAATACAGTTGCTGCCCCCTCCCTGAAGGGAGGGGGAACGACAACGGCAACAACCATGCAGGAAGACATCGAGGCCTTCATCGCTTACCTCGTCGCCGAGGTGGGCCTGTCCGCTAACACCATCGCGGCTTACCGCCGCGACCTGGAGCAGTACGGCCTCTTCCTGCACGACCGCCAGCGCAACTTCCTGAACGCCGACGAGGACACCGTCACGGCCTACCTGGGCGAGTTGCGGGGACGGGGGATGGGGCGGGCTACCGTGCAACGCAAGCTGTCGGCGTTGCGCCAGTTGCACAAGTACCTGGTGCGCGAGGGTCTCACGCGGCACGACCCGACCGCCACCATTCCCGCCGTCCCCCGGCCGGTGCGACTGCCAAAGGTGCTGACGGTCAAGCAGTGCCTTGCCCTGCTCGACGCCCCCGACGCCACGACCCCCGGCGGGCTGCGCGATGCGGCGATGCTCACGTTGCTCTACGCCACCGGGCTGCGCGTATCGGAGTTGGTGGGCCTGCGGATGCACAACGTGGACCTGGAGGGGCGGAGCCTGCGCGTGCGGGGCAAGGGGGGCAAGGAGCGGGTGATACCGGTAGCGCCGCTCGCCCTGGACCTGCTGCAGCTCTACCTGCAGGAGGCCCGCCCGGCGCTCGACCAGGGCCATAGCGATGACGCCATCTTCCTGTCGCCGCGGGGCCGGGGCATGACGCGCCAGACGTTCTTCAACCACCTCAAGGACTACTGCCGCCTGGCGGACATCCCCCAGGACACGTCCCCCCACACGCTGCGGCACTCCTTCGCCACGCATCTACTGGAGGGCGGGGCCGACCTGCGCAGCATCCAGGAGATGCTGGGGCACTCCAGCCTGGGCACCACACAGATCTACACCCACGTCTCCTCGGGCCGCAAGCGCGCCGTGTACGACGCCACCCACCCCCGGGCCCACGACACCGAGCCCCCCGCTTAACGCACCCTTAGCTGCGCCATAACGCCCGGCCAACCGCCGCTTAACGGCGGGCGGCTATGCTCTCCCTCGATGACGCCGGCGAGGACAGACCCCGCCAGCGCATGACAACCCACGGAGGAGAGAGCATGAACACATCACGGTCGCAGGGCTTCACCCTCATCGAACTCCTGGTGGTGATCGCCATCATCGCCATCCTCGCCGCCATCCTGTTTCCCGTCTTCGCACAGGCCCGGGGCAAGGCCCGGCAGGCGAGCTGTCTGTCGAACATGAAGCAGCTCGGGCTCGGGCTGCTCAGCTACACGTCCGACTACGACGACACGCTCCCGCTGTCGTACACCTACCTCAACGGCGTCGGCGGCACGGGCGGCTACAACCACTGGAGCGGGGCCATCGGCCCGTACGTGAAGAGCAACCAGATCTACGTCTGCCCGGGCGACAAGAACAAGGGCCTGGAGCCCACGAACAGCTTCGACATCCAGGCGCCGCGGATCAGCTACATCTCCAATGAGGTCGTGATGGGCCGCCCGCGCGCGCACTACCGGGCCGTCAGCCTGTCCGCCATCGAGGAGCCGGCCTCCCTGATCTGTCTGGCCGAGATCACCGACTACCCGTACGCCATCGGCGGCTCGTCGGGCGCCTCGGGCGTGGCGTACAAGAGCCATCGCCCCGCCAACGTGCTGTGCGCCGCGAACACCAACAACGACAGCGCCGAGACCGGCCCGCCCTACGCCCAGGCAACGATGGGCGAGTGCCAGGCCGCCTTCGAGCAGGCCGCGTCGCTGACCGGGATGCTCGCCGAGGGCCCGACCCACGCCATCTACCTGAGCCCCAATCGCCACAACGGCGGCGCCAACTACTGCTTCTGCGACGGCCACGCCAAGTGGCAGAAGTTCGGCACCGCCCTGAGCAACCACGAGTTCGGCACGCGCTTCTACTCCATCGCGAGCAACGGCGCGATCAACTAGGCAACCACCGAGGCACCATCGGACCACCGCTGCACAGCCCCGCCGTACCTGGCGCGAGGGGGCAGGAGGGCCGGAGCCAACCACAGGCTCCGGCCCCTTTTCTTTCAGGGGGCAATGGCCGCCACGGTGACATCCTGCCGGCCCTCGTGCGCCGCGTTGAAGGCCAGCCAGCGGCCGGTCGGGTCGGCCAGGGGGTGGGGATGGGTGTACTGCGAGCCCGGCTGGATGCTGCCCCACTCCGTGTTGTGGCGGCAGATGGGCTCCAGGTGCGGCCCTGCTTCCGGCGGCTCGTCGGTGTATAGCCACTGCAGCGTGTCGGGGGAGAAGTCGCCGTCGAGCACCAACGCCGGGCGTGTGCGATCGGGAGTGAGATGACCGTACGCCCGCGCTTGCGGGTAGTGCCCCTCCCAGATGGTCTCGCCGTCCGGGCGCGTCACGCCGATGTAGACGCCGCCCCCCGGCAGGCCGCCGTGATAGGCCAGCGCCGAGCCATCCCACAGCCACGCGGTGTGGACCTGGAAGAGCGGCTCGGGCCGCAGCGGGTGGGCCTGGCCGGTGTCCAGGTGCAGCAGCCACACGCGCGGCGTCACGCCATCGCCGCCGCACCAGTAGCGGGGGGCCATGTCGAGGTCGAAGTACAGCAGGTTCGGGTCCGTGGGGCAGAAGGCGCAGTGGGCTGAGCCGGCGCGGTCGTGCTCGAACAGCGTCTCGACTCGCCCGCTGTCATCCAGCGCCACCCGCACCAGTCGCAGCCGGTGGTCGGCGTAGCTGCGGTAGTCGCGCGTGACGGGCTCCCCGGCCAGGCGCTGTGGATGGGCCGAACTCAGGGCGATAGCCACCCACTGCTCCTGCGGGTCCACCGCGGGCGCGCCGAAGATCCACTCTGCACCACAGTCCGGGAGCAGCACCCGCTCCGCCAGCGTCTGCAAGTCCACGGCGCGCAGCGTCCGCTCGCACGCAAAGACCGCCTGCCCCGCACGCGGGGCGAGGCACAGGCGGTTGCCGCAGATGCCGCGCCCGTCCCAGCCCGGGCCGGGGCGCTCCATGCTGCGGTGGATGTAGCTGCGGTCGCCGACGCCCGGCGCGCGCCACAGCGCCGTCAGTTCGCCGCTGGCGACATGGGCCTTGAGGACGACCGTCGCGCCCTCGCGCACCGAGATCAGCACGAGGGTTTCGCCATCGGCGGTGAAGCCGGAGTTAGTGTGGTAGGTCGGCGTCATGTTCATGAGGCCGGCGGAGGTGAGGCGGCGGACGGTGCGGCCGGTGAGAGGGTCGGCGTAGTCGCGGGCCTCATGCCAGGTGTGCCCGATGTCCATGGCGCTGTATTGGGCCCGGCAGGCAGGTGCACCTGCCCGGCAAGGCCAATGCTAGTCGAGGGGCTTCCGGAGGTCCATCATGCACCGCCACGGCTTCACCCTCATTGAGCTTCTCGTCGTCATCGCGATCCTGGCCGCCATTCTCTTCCCCGTGTTCGCCCGGGCGCGCGAGAAGGCCCGCCAGACCGCCTGCGTCAGCAACATGCGCCAGATCGCCATGGCCTTCTTCGAGTACTCCCAGGACTGCGACGGCGGGGGCGTGCCCGGGGTCATGGAGCAGACCGCGCCGGTCACGTACGGCCTGTGGGTCCGGGCGGTGCAGCCGTATATCGCCAACGACCAGATCATGGTCTGCCCCAGCAACCAGAACCGGATCAACTACACTGACGGCGCCTGGGCGCCCAAGGTCGTGGACTACGGCTACAACGGCTGGCTGAGCCTGCGGATGGAGGACCATTCGCTCAGCCCCGGGGCCAACCCCGCCAGCATCTTCATCTTCTGCGACTGCGGCATGCCCGACCCGACCGAGCGCGCGCACCTGTACGACGGCCCGCCGAGCTACTACGGCGCCGCGCCGCACAACGACGGCGCTAACTTCGCCTTCCTCGACGGCCACGCCAAGTGGCAGAAGCAGTCCGGCGCCGCCACGACCGCCTACAAGGGCGTCGTGTACTTCGGGGAGGCGACGCGAGACTGACCGTGCCGCCCTCGACCACCCCTGCCCCTCACCCCGCCGACCTGGCCCCGCGCCTGCTGCCGTGGTTTGACGCCCACGGACGCGACATGCCCTGGCGGCTGGACCACCATCCCTACCGCCTGCTCGTCGCGGTCATCATGCTGCAGCAGACGCAGGTCGCCACCGTCATCCCCTACCACCGGCGGTTCCTGCAGGCCTTCCCGTCGGTCAAGGCGTTGGCGGCGGCGCCGGTGGAGGACGTGCTGAAGCTGTGGGAGGGGCTGGGGTACTACTCCCGCGCACGGAACCTGCACCGCGCGGCGCAGCTCATCGTGGCCGAGTACGCCGGGCGCGTGCCGCGCACGGAGCGGGAGTTGCGGGCCTTGCCCGGGGTGGGCGCATACACCGCCGCCGCCGTGCGCAGCATCGCCTTCGAGGAGTCGGTCGCGGCGATTGATGGCAACGTGCTGCGCATTCTGTCGCGAGTGTTCTGGCTGCCCGGTGGCGGGCGCGAGGGGAGGGAAAAGCAGCGGGCCGAGGTGCTGGCACAGGCGGCCGTCCCGCTCGACCGGCCGGGTGACTACAACCAGGCGCTGATGGACCTGGGGGCCGTCGTCTGCACCCCGCGCGCGCCGTCGTGCGAGGCGTGCCCGTTCGGCGACCTCTGCCGCGCGCGGGCGAAGCGGCAGGCCGAGGCCATCCCGAAGCGGCGTCGCAGCGCCATACGGGCGGTGCGTGCTGTGGCGGGCCTGGTCCGCAAGGGCGACAAGCTCCTGCTGGCGCAACGGCCGCCCGAGGGCGTATGGGGCGGGTTGTGGGAGTTGCCGAACGTGACGGTCGAGGGCGACGCGGACCCCGCCGCCGCGCTGGCCGAGTATCTGCACCGGGCGCTGGGCCTGCGGGTGCAGGTCGGCGACGCGATCGTCACCCATCGCCACGCCATCACGAACCGCCAGGTCAGCTTGACGGTCCTGGAGTGCTCCGTCCTCGGGGGAAGGCTGCGCTGTCGCGAGCACACCTGCGCCCGGTGGGTCAGTGCCGAGGAGCTGGATCGCCTCACACTGCCCGCCCCCCACCGGAAGGTGCTCGCGGAGCAGGCCGTGGGAGGGGCCGGCTACTAGCCGGCCCGTCGTTGGCGACGGCTGGCGGAGAGCAGTGGAGGAACCGCACGGCGGGCCGGATGATACCCGGCCCGTCGTTGGCGACGGATGGCGCAGAGCAATGGGCGAACCGCACGGCGGGCCGGATGATATCCGGCCCCTCCACCGGTCACGGCCCTCCCCCACCTATCCCAGCTTCACGTCCAGCACCACCATGCCGCGCGGGGGGACGCGCGTGGCGAGGGTCGTGCCGCTGGGGATGATCGGCTTGCCCGGGAAGTGACTCGCGATCCGCACCTCGAGGATCTCCCGGCCGAAGTCGAGCTGTGGCTGCATGTACCAGTAGGCCTCGTTGCCGATGAGCACCCGCACCCACCCCGGCGCCGTCTCGTACGCCAGCACCCGCGCCTCGGCCACGCCGTTGACCACCTGTGGCACGTCCGACAGGGCCGTCAGCGCCTGCGCGCAAGCCCGCAGGAAGTCCTCGCTCGTGGGGCGGAAGTACAGGTCGTAGATGTAGCTGGGCGGGTCGGGCCGCTCGTCGGCCAACTCCGCCTGCGGGACGGGCGGCACTTCGGGGAGGGCGGCGTCCGTCGCGGGTCGGTACACCCGCAGGCAGAGCTGCTCCGGGCCGTCGCCCTCGGCCAGCGTCAAGTCGGCCGGCGGCAGCGGCGCATCATTGCGTCCCATGGTGACCACCATGCCGGGATGCGCCAGCACCGCTTGCAGCTCCGCCTCGGGCAGCAGCTCTGGCCGAGGCACGAACAGCGCGCCGGTCACAGCGCCCAGGTGCTCGGGCCGCACGACACAGTGCAGCGGCGCCCCGTGGAACATGAGCTTCGTGCACAGCTTGTGGCGCGTGAGTGTGCGGTGCTCGACATAGTCGCCGAACTCCGTCTCCAGCGCCGCCTCCGACCAGAGCACCGTCGGCGACAGCAGTCGCGACGGCTCCTGGTCGTACGCCACCAGCCAGTTGTGGTCCATCCAACGCCACTGGGGCGCCTCGATGCCATCCGCCAGGCAGACCACCGGCCCGGACGAGGCATGGTGGCAGCCCTGCGCGTCCTGCAGGAACATGCTGCCGAGCAGGTAGTGCTCGCGCTCGCACACCGGCGGCAGGTGGTTGAGCACGTCCCAGTTCTCGGTCGTGTCGCCGGTGCAGTTGAGGCAGACCAGCGGCGTGCCGGGCAGGTCGGCCTTCATGAACGCCAGCATCATGTTCATGTCCGCACGCAGCTCCACCGGCACACCCTCGGCGCCGATGGAGTTACCCGCCCCGACGGTCTCGAGAATCAGCGCGTCCACGCCGGCCCGCGCGATGCGCCGGTAGTCCACCCCGAAGCGGAGGTAGGCCCCGAACGGCTCCTGGGTCCAGACATTATTGAACGCAGTGCGCTTGCCCAGCTCGTGCACGGCGCCGCAGATCTTGGTCCACATCTGCTCCCAGCGGATCGCGTGGAACTCGCACCACTCACGGCGCAGGCTGCTCCAGATGAACTGCGCGCGGGCCTCGGCGCGCTCGGCGTCGCCGTCGCAGTGAAGGTCTACGTCGGCGTCCATCATGGTTGCGAACTGCCCCACCATGTCATCGGAGTAGTCGGCATGGGAGACCGGGCGCCGCGGGCCGGCGATGCCGTCCGCCCCGTGGAAGCCGTCGAAGCCGTAGTCGGTGAGCACCTCCCGCAGCTTCGCCACGAAGTAGTCCTCATAGTACGTCCCGTCCGCCAGCCGCTTGAGCGGGCCGATAGTGCCGCCCGCCTCGCCGGTATGACGCACCGCCCAGACCTCCGGGTGGCTGTCGGACCACGGGCTGCGCCGGGGCTGGCCGTCCACGTTGCTGACGAAGATGTCCATCACCGAGCAGTAGACCTGGATTCCCCGGCGCTGCAGCTCCTGCACCAGCCCCCGGAACTGCCAGTTGGTCCACTCCTGCCGCCGCCGCTCGGCGTTGTAGCTGCGGGCGCCGTACGCGCAGACATCGGGCGGGAGGACGATCTCGCGGTCCATGCCCTCGTGGGCGTTCACGAAGTCGGTGCAGCACAGGTGGAAGGTCAGGACATCGGGGACGAGGCCGGCGTTGTCGAGGAAGGCGCCGACATGGTAGTCGGGCTCCGTGTTGTCGAACCCGAGTAACTCAATCCACATCCAGCGCTGGCAGTTGGGGCGGGACTCCGACATGGCATCACATCCAGACGCACAGGTGAGGTGGCAGGCACGGCCAGGCCACCGGTAGTGGGACCCGACGAGAGATTCGCGGAGTGGCGGTCAGGGGAGTGGACCCGTCGGCCGAGGGCCGTCAGTCCATCGAGATCGGCGCCTCCGGGTGGGCGGCGGCCTCGTGCGGCAGTTGCCGGGCCGGGCCGACAATCTCGAAGGTGCGCTTGATGCGCTTGCCCCAGCTCTGGGCGAGCGAGCGCGGGGTGGACTTGTTCGCCTTCGCATCCGCCGGGGTCACGCTCAGCAGGTAGATGCCGTTGGCGTACACGGCGATGCCGGCGGGGCACTTGCGATAGGTCATGTTGACCGGCTTGAGGTACTCGGTGTGGGTGAGCGCCTTGGTGAGGCGGAACTCGAAGATGGCGCGGCGCTGGGCGGGGGTCATGCCGCCGGCCGCGACGCGGAACTTGAGGATGTGCTGGCCGCCGATGTCCACGCTGGCCGGATCCCAGCCGTACGGGTCAACTGCGAGGGCCACCGAGGCCACCAGGCTGAATGACACCACTAGCATCGCGATCCGCATGATCGTCCTCCCACAGGAGCGGCACACGGGCCCGCCCTTGAGTTGGTCTCCGCTGACACCCATGAGGGCACTTCGCGCTGCCGGGGGCGAATACCTGCCCGGCCGGCGCGGCCTCCGCAGGAAACGGCGGCCCCGGGCGCGAAGACACACCTTACCACCATCCGAGGAGACGCGCCATGAGCAACTGGAAAGCCGCCTACGAACTTCTCGCCGCCGGTCTGGCCGACCGCGGCGTTGATGTCGAGCAGGTCAAGGGCCTGCTGAAGGCCCAGCACATCGAGACCCCCTCCTGGGGCTACGCCGACTCGGGCACCCGCTTCAATGTCTTCAAGCAGCCCGGCGCGGCCATCACCATCCAGGAGAAGCTGGACGACGCCGCCCAGGTGCACAGGTTCACCGGCGTCACGCCGACCGTCGCCGTCCACGTGGCGTGGGACTTCGTGGAGGGCGTGGACCCGCAGGAGGTCGTGAAGTACGCCGAGAGCCGCGGGGTCCAGGTCGGCGCCATCAACCCCACCATGTTCCAGGAGCAGTTCTACCTCAACGGCGCCATCGCCAACGCCGACCCGAAGGTGCGGCGGCACGTCGTGGACCACATGCTGCACTCGGTGGACATCGGCCGGCAGGTCGGCTCCGAGGTCCTCAGCCTGTGGTTCGCCGATGGCACCAACTACCCCGGCCAGGGCGACTTCGTCCGGCGCAAGCACTGGGTCAGCGAGTGCCTGCAGGAAGTCTACGCCGCCATGCCCCCGACCATGCGCATGATGGTCGAGTACAAGCTCTTCGAGCCCGGCTTCTACCACACCGACATCGCCGACTGGGGCATGGCCTATGTCTTCTGCCAGCAGTGCGGGCCGCAGGCACAGGTGCTGGTGGATCTGGGCCACCACGCTCGCGCCGTCAACATCGAGCACATCGTCGCCTTCCTGCTGGATGAGGGCTGCATGGGTGGCTTCCACTTCAACGACGCCCGCTACGCCGACGATGATCTGACCACCGGCTCAGTGAACCCGTACCAGGTCTTCCTGATCTACTGCGAGCTGGTCAAGGCCGCCGAGCTGGCGCAGAACGTGGCCTACATGATCGACCAGTCCCACGGGGAGAAGCCCAAGATCGAGGCCATGATCCAGTCGGTCTGCAGCATCCAGACGGCGTACGCCAAGGCCCTGCTGGTGGACTTCGCGGCCCTGACGCAGGCGCAAGCCGAGGGCAACATCGTGGACGGCGAGAACATCCTGGTCGCGGCGTTCAACACCGATGTTGAGCCGCTGCTGCGGCAGGTCCGCGAGGAGATGGGCCTGGCGCCCGATCCGCTGGCGGCCTACCGCGCGAGCGGCTACCAGCAGAAGATAGACAGCGAGCGCGGCTTCCGCGAGGGCGGCGGCGGGTTGGGGTAGCGGCGCTTGCCGGGGCTAGGTGACTGCAGGGCGGTGGTACGCCCGACACTCCTGTCGGGCGTGCCTGTTGAGAACGGCGACGCGCCCGACAGGAGTGTCGGGCGCACCGCTCCCCGTCCTGCAGCTCAGTACTCCAGCACCTTCGTCTCCCCCTGGGCGAACTGCACGGTCACTTGCGGCCCCGTCCCGAGGGCTTTGCCGTCGAGGGCGTCGCGGACCGGGCCCGGCTTGCCGGTGCTGATGGCCACCGGCCCGGCCTGGTGCGCCTGGATGGAAAGGTAGCGCTCCGTCGCCCACACCGCCGAGTTGTCCTCGGTGAAGACGTGGACCCCGGCCAGCTTCGCCAGCGCCCGCACCAGCTCGGGCGTCAGCGCGGGGATGCCCAGGAACACATCCGTCCCCGCCTGCCCCCGTCGCACGACCACCGCCGGCGAGCCATCGGCATAGGTCGCCCAGGTCTCCTCGGGTGTGGCCGCCACAGTGAAGAGCGGCTCGATGGGGACCTTCGGCCCCCACTTGTTCACAGCTTCCCAGCCCTCGGTCAGGCCGGCCCGCTTGCCTACCTCGGTGGGCGTCACGGCCACGGTGGCCGCGGGCAGCGCCCGGGCCGCGAAGCCGGTGACTTCCTGGATGCCGGCGAGGTCGAGGCGGTCGGGGGTGATGACGCCGGGCGCGTAGCACCACACCCTTGCCGGCTGGAAGCCGGCGCTCCGGCGGCTCGCCGCCAGTTGCGCGCGCTCCTGGGGGCTCAGCGCGTAGGCGGCCAGGAAGAACTGCAGCTTCGCCGGGACCTTGCCGGCCAGCACGTCATCCAGCAGGTACTGCCCGTACGGCGCGCCGGAGCGGCCGAGGGCCGCGCGCGCGTCGTAGATGAGCGGGCGGGCGAACGCCGCTGACCCGCCCGGCAGGTGGCACATGCTGTCCTCGTCTATGATCGCGGCGATGTCGGGCGTGAACCGCTTCGTCCGCTGCGCCAGCGCCTCATCCACCGGGTGCAGGCGCACCATCTGCTCCCAGATGCGGGCATCGTTGAACCAGCCCTGGGCCGGCAGGTCCATCCACCACGACCCGAAGCCCCGCAGCGCCTCCTGGGCGGTGTTGCGCAGCATCACCTGCTGGGTCTGCAGCAGGTCCACCAGCCCGCCCTCCTGCACGTGCTCTTGCTGGCGTGGGTCCAGGAAGGTGCGCGAGTCGTCCTCATTGAGCCACAGGATGCCGGCCTGCATGACGCTCTCGGCAGCAGTCATGCACGGGGCGGTGCCGAGCCAGTCGCGGTCGGTATAGGAGATCGGCGAACAGAGGATGTCTATGTCCTGGCCCTGCAAGACGGTGGACAGGGCGTAGTGGCCGCACGTCGGCGCCCCGCACTGCAGCGGCGGGAACTCGAACAGGTAGCCATAGAAGAACACCACGAGCTTCTGCCCGCCGGTGCCGCGGCGGCAGGCGGCGGCCATGGCGAGGACATGCTCGGCCATCTCCTGCTGCTGGAAGCGGGCGAAGTCAATCAGCCGGCGCTCCTTGGCCGGGTCGCGCAGGAAGCCGTTGGGGTGCGCGCGGCGCTCGTCCGCGGTCGGCACGGTGGCTGCGTCGGCATCGGGAACGCCCCGGGCCTTCAGCCATGCCCGGAAGGCCACCAGCGTGTCGGCATCATAGCCACTCAGCGGACGCGACCACGAGTCTTGGTAGAACCACTCCCCGGTGTTCTGCCCGCAGGGGTGGATGCCCGCGAAGTGATCCGGGAAGGTCTCGGTGAGGTGGCGGGAGAGCTTCTCCAGGTGGGCGCACACCTCGGCCCGGTAGACGCGGTCCGAGACGCAGGAGTGCAGCTTGACCTGGTCCCCGTCGTAGACCATGCGGCTGTTGGGATGGCGCTCCAGCCACCAGCCGGGCGCGTCGGCGCCCACCCGTGGGACAAGCAGCACCTTGGGGTTGACGGCGATGATCTGGCGGCACAACTGATCCAGGGGCCGCCAGTCCTGCGGCTTCTCCGGCTCGGCCCAGCAGCTTGGCGCCGAGAAGGAGACGAGGTTGACACCGGCGTCGCGGGCCAGGGCCACCTGCTGCAGGAAGGGCCCGGGCGGCCCGCCCATGTATGTCCAGACGCCCCCGAGCACGTTGTACAGTTGCGGCCGGATCGTCGTCGCCGGGGTCGCCTTCGCGCGGAAGCTCACCCGGTACGTCCGCCCCTCCGCGAACGTCAGGCTCCTGTGGCTGTGAAAGTGGAAGTCGGGCCACTTGGCGCCGCCGGGCGGGTTGCTCAGGGTCACATGCAGCGCCCCGTCGGCGATCTCCCACTTGCCCACGGTGTTCGCCTCGGCCAGCGGCCAGGTGCTCCAGTTGGCGGCCAGGCCCTCCGGCGTGGCAAAGCTGCCGGGGGGCAGCACGTCCGCCCCGGTCTGCGCGTCCTGGATGCGGACCTCGGCGATCCACACCTCGCCGGGCGTCTGGTTGAAGCGGAAGTGCAGCGTCCCGGTGCCGTCCACCTGGCCCGGCCGGATCTCGAAGGAGATCTCCTGCCACTCGGGCTTGATCGCCACTGGACCGCTGTTCATCGAGCCCCAGAGGAAGCGCGGGGGGATCGGCTTGCCGTTGAGGTGTATCTGCGGTCCGCCGGGGGTGTTCTGTACGCGGACGGTGATGCCTGCCCACAGGGACGACGCGCACAGCACGACGATGAGGCAGAGGCAGTGGCGTAGCATGGCCAGACCTCCGGTTGGGGTAGACGGTAGTTGGCGCTGCGACCACAGAAGTCCTTCATGGAGGGACCCCGAGAGCCCCGTCCGCTGTCCATATGGATGATGCACCATCCGGCTGCGCCAGGGGGCATGGCGCATGGCATGGCTCGCAGTGATGCTGTTCGTGGGCGGCGCGGTGGCGCTCTGGCGGCTCGCCGGGAGCCTCCGCGCGCGGCAGAAGACGGCGGCGGGGGCAGGGATCGCGGCCTTCGTCTTCCTGCTGGGGTGGCTCTATCTCACGGGCTTCAGCCATGCCGGCGCTCATGTCCCCTGGGATGACTTCGTCTTTTTCGAGCGCCTCCCCGCCCACCTGTCCGTCCTGTTCATCCTGGCGCTGTGTTGGCACCTCCCCTCGCGCGTGCGTCGCGGCCTCATCGTCACGCTCCTCGCCATCGCCGGGGGCTACGGCCTCCTGGAGGTCAGCGGCCCGCTGCTGATGCCGGTGTACGGCAGCCGGCTGGATGACACCGTCTCGGTTCGCGTGGGGCGGCGTGTCCTCACGCCGCCTGCGGGCGTGGGGACACGCCCGCCCACGCGCGTCCCGTTACCCACGTGCCTCTCGGCGCCCGCGCAGCTCGACGTGCAGGTCACGCAGTCCACCGGCTGGACGTGCGGGCCGGCGGCGCTGGCGTGGGCGCTGCAACTGCGGGGGATGGCGGTGAGTGAGAAGCGAGCGGCCTTCCTGAGCGCCACGACGCCCTTCCACGGCACACCCGACCGGGGCGTCCTGCGCGCGGCGCATCGCCTCGGCGTGCCGGGGCACATGGAGCGGGGTCTGAGCTACGAGCAGCTCACGCGCCTGCCGCATCCGAGCCTCGTGACGTGGCACCTGGGGGGCATGGTCATGCACTTCGTGGTGCTGATCGGCATGGACGAGCAGGGGGTGAAGATCGGCGACCCGATGCTGGGTGAGGTGGACTACAGCAAGGAGGAGTTCCTGGCGAAGTGGGGGCGGAGCGTAGTCGTGCTGGAGTAGCGCGTGTCGGGCCGGGCCGTTGCAGGGCGGGGGCTTGTACCCCGCCCCGAATGGCACTAGCCGAACGGATGGGCGGGGTACAAGCCCCCGCCCTACACACGGCCTCAGTCCACCTCAACCTGTGGGCACAGCCCCTCGACGCAGCAGCGGTCGTGCGCGGGCTTGCGGGCGCTGCACACCCGCCGGCCGTGCCAGATCAGGCAGTGGGCGAAGCTGATCCACCGCTCCTTGGGGATTAGCGCCATCAGGTCCCGCTCGATCTTGTCGGTGTTGATCGCCACCGTCTCGGTCTGCGGCGGGGTCAGCCCCAGGCGCACCGACAGCCGCGCCACGTGCGTATCCACGACGATCCCCTCGGCCAGGCCGTAGGCACATCCCAACACGACGCTCGCCGTCTTGCGCGACACGCCGGGGAGCTGGATCAGCTCCGCCATTGTCTGCGGCACTTCGCCCCCGAAGCGTTCCAGCAGCATCTGCGAGGCGCCGATGATGCTCTTGGTCTTGTTGCGGAAGAAGCCCGTGGGGCGCAGGACCGGCTCCAGCCATGCCGCGTCGGCCTTGGCGAAGTGCTCGGGCTTGTTGTGGGTGCGGAACAGGTCGGCCGTCACCTCGTTGACCTTTACGTCCGTGGCCTGGGCCGACAGGATGGTGGCGACGAGAAGTTCGAACGGGGTGCGGTAGCTCAGCTCGCAGGTCGCGCCGGGGTATTCCGCGTCGAGTGACTCGGCGATCTGCAGGGCGCGGGCTTGCCTCTTGGCCTTGGATTCACGCATCAGTTGCCTCCGTGCTGGCAGTGGGAGCGGTCATCGGTGGTTGCGGTCACGTGGGAGCGGTCACCGACCGCGACTGGCTGCCGGGTCGCGGTCGGGGACCGCTCCCACTGCCGAGCCCTCCCACTCGTGACTGCTCCCACATAAGCGCAACCGCCTATCCCCACAGCCTCGCCATCGCGATGAACGCCTTCAGCCCCCACAGGTGGCACCAGGTGTTCTCGTAGTCATTCGCCCCGGTGTAGCCGTAGTTGACGCCGACCGGGTACTTGGTCAGGTGGGTCTTCTCCATGCGGTCGAGGGTGTTGTCCACCCACTGCAGGTACTTCGCCTCACCTGTCACCTGCCACGCCAGGCAGCAGGCCACGATCATCTGCATGTTGCGGTCGTAGACGACCGGCGTGCCGGGCTCGGTGGTGCCGCCGTCGCCGATGCCCGGGGGCTGCTTGGGGTCCGAGCCGTCGCGGACGTTGTGCCGTACCCAGCCGCCATCGGGGGTGCGGCTGCGGTCGGCGAGGAACTGCAGGGCCGCCAGCGCGTGGGCGCGGTACTGGTGCTCGCCCAGCAGGTCCAGCCGCAGGCAGGCCTGGATCATGTTGGAGTTGATGTGGGTGAACTTCGTCGTGTACTTCGGCAGCGGCCCGCCGGCCTTCCCATCAATGAACCACCCACCGTACTCGCCGTCCCACAGCGCCGCATCAGCATGGGCCACGACGGTCTTCGCCAGCGTCAGGAAGCGCTCCTCGCGGCGGCAGTCGTAGCAGTCCAGCAGCTTGAGGGCCAGGTAGCCCGACCCGTAGAGGTTCTGCGTCTGGTCGGCCCTGAAGGCGCTGGTCGCGGTGATGCGGGCCAGCACGCCCTCGGCGATCTGCGGCCAACTCCCGTGGCGACGGTAGTGCGTGTAGCACAGCAGCCCGGCCACGTTGATCATGTTGAACTCGGGGTAGAACCCCTTCTCCCACGTGCCGGTCTTGGTGGAGTACTTGAGGTAGAAGTGGGGATCGGCGGGGTCATAGCCGTGGCGCACGACCCAGTCGAGGAGGTCGCGGGCCTGGTCGAGCAGCGCCGCGTCCTGCTTCCCGCCCAGCTCGTATAGGTCCATCTTCACGAGCGCGTAGTACGACTGCTGCTGGGTGTGGAAGTTGCCTTCCCAGGCCTCGGTGGGCTCGGGCTTACTCATGCTGTTCTGGTGGATCGCCCGCCCGCCCAGCACCTCGTTGTACAGGTACGCCTCGTCGCAGGCCACCATGTCGGCCAGGCGCTGGTTGACCCACGCGCGCGAATGGCGCAGGGGCGGAGCGGCCATGGCGAGCGAGGAGATGGCCAGCAGTGTCAGCACCACCGACAGAGCCTGTCTCATGTTCTCCTCCTGGCAACAAACGTGGCGGCGACATGGTTGCCGCCGCCACGGGGAACGCAGGCGACCCATCGTCGGACGCCCTGTGCCGTCACTTGCCACTTGTCACCTGCCACTCGCCGTCAGAACCCTGTCCGCTTCTCCCACATCGTCGGGTGGTCAATGGGGTGCTCGTGCTTCATGACCGACTCGGCGACGCGGGCGAGGCCCTCGTCGAGCGAGACCTTGGGCTCGCCGAACAGACGCACCATCTCATCGGTCTTGGCCAGCAGCGCCGTCTCGGAGGGCGTGCCCGTGAACTTCGGCTCCTTGCCCATGAGCTGCCCGAGCTTCTCGGCGATGGCACGCACGCTGACCTTCTCCGTGCCGGTGAGGTTCAGGTACTTGGCCGGCACCGAGGCCACTTCCCACGAGCGGTACATGGCGTCCATCAGGTCATCCAGCCAGATGACATTGACGTAGGAGGTGGTCAGGTCAATCTCCTCGCCGTCGCGCACCTGCCGGGCGATGTCCGTCGGCACCCCGAACTCGGTGTTGTAGCCGTAGAAGATCCGCTGGTTGACGGCGGGCGTGTTGTTGCGGCGCGAGAAGTAGTCCACCATCCACTCGGCGCCCATGCGCGTGGTAGCGTACAGGCTGGAGGCGCCCACAGGATCGGACTCGCTGCAGCCATCCACCGAGTCGGGGTAGACGTTACCGCTGGAGGAGTACAGGACGCAGCCGCTGTCCTGGAAGTACTCCATGACCCGGCCGGTCACGAACACGTTCATGTTCACCGCCGCCGGGGGGTTCTGGCTGGAGCCGAACTTCAGACCGGCCATGTGGAAGACGATGTCGAAGTCGGCGGGGAGGTCCGCCAGGGCGTCCCAGGCCGCCACATCGCGCTTGTGGGTGGTCACGCCGAGGGCTTGCAGCTCCTCTTCCTGGCCGGGCGTGCCGAAGCGGGCGACGCCCGAAACGTCGTGCCCCATCTCCACGAGCTTCCGCACCAGGTGCTTGCCGATCTTGCCGGTCGGCCCGATCATCATGATTCGCTTGGACAAATGGCTTCACTCCCTGACAGGAAAAACCGACACGCCGGCGTCTCCTCCCCGGCGTGTCTGGTGATACTACCAATACTCCGGCGGAAGGGCAAGGCTACCGGGCAGAACCGGGCCGCCGGTCCGGGCCGTCAAAGCTGTACCGACTGCCGCGCCGCTCCTGCCTTCGGGGCCTTCGCCTCCACCGTCACCGTCGCCCCCGCCGGCCCGCGCACGAACCACTCCAGGTCCAGGTGGCCGCTCAGGGCCGGCAGAGAGGGCTGCTCCACCACGCCCGAACGCGACAGCAGCGTCACGCCCTCGCCGAGGACCAGGCGGATGGTGACCGGGCCATTGGCCGCGACGCGGCTGCCATGCTCGGTCACCTGCGTGGGCAGGCCGCCGGTGTTGGCCACCGTGGCCTGCAGACGGTACACCTGCCCCTCCACGGCCTCGGCGGTGAGGCTGTGAATGGCAAGCTGCGGGTGGCGTCGGGCGTGCTCGAGGATGAACTCTGCGCAGTTGGCGCCGATGGTCTGCAGGGCCTGCGGGGGCGGGGTGCCCCAGAAGACCGACTTGAGCCCGCCGATCTCCACCGGCCCGAGCTGGGGATGATCGAACGGCTGCCAGTCCACGAAGCCGGGCTCCGCCTGCTCGGTGGCGTACTTGAGCACCTGCCGCATGAACAGCACCTCGCGCGTCTGCTCATCAGCGCCGAAGTACTGGTCGGTGGTGATGCCGGCGGCGTTGAAGACGCTACCCAGCTCGATCTCGTACACCGAGAGCCCCAGCCCGAAGTAGCCCCAGTCGGTGAAATGGCCCTTGAGCGAGATGGGCTTGTCGCAGTCGCAGCGGTAGTCGCGCACGGCCCGCAGCTTGAAGCCCGTGAGCCGCTCGCCGATCTCCCCGATCTCCTTCATCATGCGCACATCGGCGGCATTCATCTCGTCATCCGCCGTCGTGGCCGAGGGCCGCAGCACGGCATTGCAGCCGTTGTGGAAGCCCAGCATGGCGAAGACATTGGGATGGTCGCGCACCCAGTCGGCGAGCGCCTTGAGCTCCGGGTTGGAGAAGGCGTGGTCGCCGGCGCCATACTGCAGGTGCTCCGGCTGCCAGTTCACCGCCCAGTTGCGGTTGAAGTCCAGACCGCGGACGGCCTCCTGGATGGGGCCGCCGTCATAGTCCTCGATCATGCCCTCGCGCATCATCTGGTAGAACGGCCCGGCATCGCCGGCGCGGCGGCGCAGCAGCAGGCGCGGGTCCTCCTCGTCGGCCCGGTACGGGCCGAAGGGGTCCTGCCAGCGCATGGACAGGATCATGCCGTCGCCGTTGAGGTCCCGGGCCACGAGGCCGTTCTTGCGCGGGCGGTACTCATACTTGCTGCGGATCTGGCCGGAGGTGGTGAGAGCATACTCGGCGCCGTCGGGATTGACCCGCGGGATGATGTAGAAGGCGACCTCGCCCAGCAGCGCCGTGGCGGCGGGGTCAGTCAGGAGTTGCTCGATCAGCACCAGCGAGGCGGTCGTCCCCGACACCTCGACCGCGTGGACATTGGCCTGGACCAGGTAGCCGGGCCGGGCGGCGGGGTCGCCGGTCGCGAGGTCCGTGACCTCCACCAGCCACTCCTCGCGGCCCTCGGGCGTGGTGTAGATGTTGTGCAGCCGCACGCGGTCGGGCGCCGCCGCGGCGACCTGGCGCAGGTGCTCGGTCAGCTCCTGGTGCTGGTAGTACTCGCCGAACGCAACTGCCGGTAGGGCTGTCATGTCCCACGCCTCCGTGGCTACTCGTTGTCCCCGCCCATGTCCATGATCATGGCCATGCCACGCCATTCGGAGCGGATCGTGCCGAAGACGGTGACGCCGCCTGCGTGGCTATAGAAGTCGTTACCGATGGCCTGCACGCGCAGGGTCAGCATGTTGATGTCGGTGAAAATGCCGCCGGGAATCACGCAACGGGTGGTGTCGCCGGGCAGCAGGATGCCATTATTGAGGTCATCGGCGATCGTGGTCTCCTGCTGGTAGCCGCCCCGGATGCGCAGCGGCGGCTGCACCAGCGTGCTGAACCACGAGGTCGAAGTCATCTTCTGGCCGCCGCCCTCCACCTGCATCCCGGTGGCGATGAGCAGATAGCCGCGTGCGCCCGGGACCGGCTCCCAGGTCACCGTCGTGGGCTCCTGCAGCTTCAGCTTGCCCATGTCCGGCGCCGTGACCTTGATCTCCGGCAGGAAGCCGTCGAGCGTAGCCGTGCCGCCGGTGTTGCAGACGTAGTCGCCCAGGCCCTTGACGGTCGGCGGCAGCTTACCCTCGTCCCCGGTGGCCTCCTTGCCCATCATCTCGTCCACGAGGCGGCTGAGGTCCGGCATCGCGGGCCCGCCGCGGCCGGCGCGGCCCCGGCCGCCCGTCTGCACCTTCAGGGACTCCGTGATGGGGCCCTCGGCCTGGTCAGGATGCCAGTAGAGCTTGTTCACGAACTCCACGGTCTGCGGCGTACCGTCGCCGCCTTGGCCGCCCTGGTCGCCCTGGCCGCCGGCAGTGGTGCTCTTGGGCACGTGCAGCGGCAGGCGGTTGTCCGCCAGCTGGAGGTCTGTCGGCACGGTGAGGAAGACCGGCTCGACCGGCGTCTGGTCATAGAGCGCCCGGGCGGAGATCGTGTGCTGCACACCCCCGCCGCCCATTCCGGGGATCTGCATGGGCACGGCGGGCATCCCCGGGATGACCATCGGCGCCTGGACTTCGGTGGAGATCACGACATGCAGAGTCTTGGTCGGGGGCTGCTGGGCGGCTGCGAGAGCGGGAACCATCAGGGCCACGACGAGTGAGAGTACGGCCACGGACGAGAGTCTCGACAAGTAAGGCACACTCCTTTGCGGCAAAGTCCTTACAGGTTCCGCCGCACCGGTGGCGAAACCTCCCGCAGCGTCCGCACACGAGGTGTGACATGTCCAGATTCTGCGCGTTGGTTGCCTTGCTGGGGGCCGTCGCCTGTTGGGCCGCCCCCAAGGAGCGCCCCCTGTACGACGACCGCTTCTTCGCCCCCACCGAGGAAGTCGTCAGCCCGCACATCCCGTGGGCCAAGCCGTACGTGACCCCGCCGAAGGTGCTGTTCATCACCCATCGCGGGGCCATGCGTGAGGCCATCGAGATTGCCCAGCGCCTGAGCATGGACTACGAGGTCTTCGCCATGGAGACCCCCAGCATGTTCGGCGCCACCGGCATCGGTGTGGACGCCTCGTGGACGCTGATCCGGGGCAACTCGAACGAGGAGCTGGCTGAGCGCCTCCGCAAGAGCCTCGCCACGCCGCATGACGTCATCGTCGCAGGCGGCGTGGACTGGGACAAAATCCCCCTGGACTGCCGCTATGAGATCCTCAAGCAGGTCAAGACGGGGACGGGGTTGGTCGGGTGCATCCGCAAGCGCGACCAATACCTGCCCGACATCCTCAAGGGCGCGGAGTTCGGCTGGAACTGGGCCACGTGGTCCGGCGCCGCCCAGGGCATCGCCGACTACTTCGGCACCGGCGTCTACGAGGGCGCGGTGGACTACTCCGGCGGCCACACCGGCCAGGCCGCGCTGCGGATCGAGTGCAAGTCGGTCACCAAGGGCAGTCGCGAGGCCTCGCGCGCGGGCTACTACGTGGCCCCCGTCAAGCTCGAACCCGGCACCGAGTACGTCTTCTCCATGTGGACGCGGACTCAGGGCCTCCAGAACGGGCAGGCCAGCGTCAGTCTGCATCCCGTCGGCGGGGGCGTCGCCGTGCCCGCCAGTGATACCTGGAAGCTCACCGAGCACCGCTTCAGGACCAACGCCGCAGCCACGTCCATGGGCGTCTACCTGCTGAACTACCAGCCGGGGACCGTGTGGTATGACGATGTGAAGCTCGTGCAGGCCGGCACGGACGAGAACCTGCTGCCCAACCCGAGCTTCGAGTTCCCCGGCCCGGCCCCGGCCGAGTTGGCCACGGGCTTCGCCTACAAGCTGCTGCCGGCGTTCGGCAAGTACGCTGACGCCACTGCGTTCCTGCGCGGCACGGTGCAGAGCGCGAGCTTCGGCCAGGGCCGCATCGGGCTGGTCAGCTACGCCGTGCCGAGCCAGCAGATGCTGACCCCCGGCCCCTCGGGCCCCGTGCAGTACTGCCGCGACGACTATGACTACTACCTGCAGCTTGCGGTCCGCCTGATCCTGTGGGGGGCCAAGAAGACCCCGCCGGCGCAGGTGACGACGGCCGGCGGAGAGATGACCACCGCCACGGTCGGGCAGACCGGTAAGCTGGCCCTGAATGTGCGGGCAGCGCAGGCCGTGCCCGGGGCCACCGTGGCCCTGGCGCTCGGCGGGCCGGGCTGGCCGGTGTGTGCGTCGCAGCCGCTGAACCTGCAGGCCGGCGACAACGCGGTCGCCCTGGCGCTCCCGGCCCTGCCGGCCGGCCAGCACTGGGCGAATGTCCGGGTGCAGGCCGGCGGAAAGACCCTCGGGTTTGCCAGCCTCGGTGTCGAGGTAGCCTCCCCGGTCACGATCAAGAGCCTGGAGCTGACCCAGCCGAGCTTCTCGCTGGCCGAGCCGATCAAGGGCAAGCTGGTGGTGGACGGCCCAGTCAGCGGCGCCTCGGTCGCCCTATCCGCACGCGACAGCAACGGCCGGCTCCTGGGCACCGCCAAGGTGGCCGTCGCCGGCGCGGAGACCGAATTCAGCGTCCCGGTCATCCCCTCGTCCACGATCATCGGCTGGCTGACGGCGGACCTGCTGCAGGGGGGCAAGGCCGTGGCGAGCGAGCAGCGCGACTTCTCGATGAACAACCTGTACGCCCCCCGCGACGACGTGCAGTACGTCATGTGGCAGGGCTACGGCAACAGCTTCCTGGCTCCCATGATCGCCGAGTCCTTCAGCGCCAACGGGATAGATGCGTTCTACGACGGCGGCTCGGTCGGCTACGGGCCATATGCGAACCAGTGGTGGCTGCCCTACGCCACCCGCTATGTGGACACCAAGACCGACTGGTACCAGGAGAAGCCCACCCGCCAGGCGGGGGACCTGGTGCGCGACCCGTGTCTGACCAACCCCGAGTACCGCCAGAAAGTGACCGAGACGCTGACCAAGTGCGCGGTGCGGGGCCTGCAGTACTCGACCTCCGACTTCACCCTGGGCGATGAGAACCACTTCGTCGCCGGGCGGTGGGACCTGTGCTTCTCGGATACCTGCGTGGCCGACTTCCAGCGCTGGGCGCGCGAGACGTACGGCAGCCTGGACAAGCTCAACGCCGCATGGGGCAGTCGGTTCGCGAACTGGTCCGACGTGAAGCCGCAGACGCTCGAGGAGGCGCAGAAGACCGGCAACCTCGTGCCCTGGGTGGACCATCGCCTGCACATGGAGAGCGTCTGGGCGGGCATCCACGACTTCTCGCGCGAGGTCATCAAGCAGACCGTGCCCCACGCCCGGGTGGGCTACGAGGGCTCCGACACCGTCGCGACCAGTTGGCAGGCCGATGACTACTGGCAACTGGCCCGGGCGATGAGCCTCAACAACATCTACTACCGGGACTTCCTGTCGCTGGCCGTGCGCGACTTCTCCACCCCCGACACGCTGCTGGGCGCCGGCTGGTTCGGCGGCTATGCGGGCAACCGCAACGAGCCGTTCATGCGCTGGTTCCCGTGGCGCACGCTCTTCAAGGGCGCCAACAGCTTCTGGGTCTGGTGCGGCTATGGCAACGCCGGGTCGGTGATGGCCTGGGACACGTCGTTGTACCCCTTCTTCAAGGCGGCCTGCGAGGAAGTGGGCGAGATCAAGCAGGGGCCCGGCAAGCTGCTGATGAACGCCGAGCGCCAGCATGATGGCATCGCCCTGCTGTGGTCGGACTCCAGCGTCCACCTGGCCACTGCCACCGCGGGCTTCCCGGACATAGACACCACTCTGAGCAGCATGGTCATGATGCTGCACGACTGTGGCCTGGAGGCCAAGGTGCTGTCGTATGCCGAGGTACGTCAGGGCAAGCTCACCAACGACCAGTTCAAGGTCCTGCTGCTGCCCTCGGCGCAAGCGCTGTCGGCAGCCGAAGTGGCCGCCATCAAGCAGTTCGCCGCCAACGGGGGCACGGTCATCGCCGACCTGCGCCCGGGCGTGACTGACGAGCATGGCAAGCCGTACGCGACGCCCGCGCTGGACGAGTTGTTCGGCGTGTCACAGACCGCCGCGTTCGCCAAGGCCACGGGCAGCCTGGACTTCGCCGGCGCCCCGGAGACCTCCGGCGCCGGACTGAAGGCGGACAATGTGCTGGTGGACGGGTCGCTGAAGGCCGCGGCCGGGAAAGCCCTCGCGCAAGTCGGCAGCGCGCCGGTCCTGGTCGCCCACGCCAGCGGGAAGGGCAAGGCCCTCCTGCTGAACCTGTCGCTGCAGGGCTACAGCAAGCTGCCGAAGGTCGAGGGGCAGGAGTTCGCGGGCTGGAACGAGGGCGCGGGCTACCGGGCCTTCCTGGCCGGGGTGCTGAAGACCGCGGGCATCGAGCCGGTCGTGCGGGTACTGCCAGACGCGCCGCATGTCGAAGTATCGCGCTTCCGCCGCGGCGGCGCCGAATACATCGGCATCGTCCAGTCCCTGCCCTTCGACACGCTCGCGTACACCAACAAGACCGCACCGGCCCTGCAGCCGCGTGCTGTCACGGTGGACTTCGGCCGCAAGGCGCACCTGTACGACGTGCGCGCCGGGAAGTACCTGGGTGAGGTACAGAACCTCAGGACGAAGCTCACGCCGGGCCTGGCGCACCTGTACGCGCTGCTGCCGTACCGGGTGGAGGGCCTCCGGGTGACCGCCCCGGCGCAGGCCACGGCCGGGCAGGCGCTGACGTGCCAGGTGGCGCTGCAAGCCAAGGGCCGCCTGGGCGACCATGTCGTGCGGATGCAGGTTTTCGGCCCCGACGGCAAGGAACGCCCGTGGTACGCGCGGAACCTGATGACCCAGGCCGCCGGCGCGCAGGGCCGCCTCACGCTGGCACTGGATGACGCCCCCGGCGCGTGGAAGATCGTGGCGCGGGATGTGGCAACCGGGGTGACAGGGAGTGGGACGGTCAAGGTCGCGGCGAAGTAGCTGCGCCCACCCCGCCCGCTGCGCGGGCACCCCTCCCCGCAGGGGAGGGGAGGTCTCTGCAGTAGCTGGTCGGGTACCACGGAGCCTCGTGGTACCCACTAGTGTGTCAGGAGAGTAACCCCTCCCCTGTGGGGAGGGGTCGGCCGAAGGCCCGGGGGTGGGCCCGCATGCCGCCCCCGGAACATGGAGGACATCATGACCACCCGCCTCGCACTGATCGCCTGTCTGCTCATCCCGGCGTGCCTCTGGGCCGCGCCGCCCACCTACCCCTGCCACCGCCCCGCCACGGCCCCGGTCGTGGACGGCGACGTCGCGGGGGATCCCGCCTGGCAGACCATTCCCTCGGTCACCGGCTTCTCGGTGCTGGGCAATGGCTACACCTACGCCAAGCAGACGGCCGCGCAGCTATGCTGGACTGACGCCGGCCTGTTCATCGCCGTGGTCTGTGAGGAGCCGGATGCGAAGCTGCTCAAGCCACAGGCCTTTGACGGCGGGGACACCTGGGCCGAAGACAGCATCGAGATCTTCATTCAGCCCAAGCGCAACGCCGACACCTACCAGTTCGCCATCACCGCCGGTGGGGCCAAGGGCGGCTTCGAGGGGCACCCGGACATCACGAAGATGAAGGCCGCCGCCAAGATCGGCGACTCCTCCTACAGCCTCGAGACGCTCATTCCGTGGGCTATCGTCAACGCCACCGCCAAGGCGGGCGACAAGTGGACCGCGGACATCTGCCGCAACATCTTCACCACCAAGTCAGGCGGCGACAAGTTCACCTGCTGGGCCCCGCTACAGTCCCGCTTCTTCGAGCCCGAGAACTTCGCCACCCTCGTCTTCGAGGGCGGCACGCTGACCTCCGCCCAGACCACGGCGCTCACCGAGAAGCTCAACCAGGAATACCGTGGCACGCTGCTCAAGCAAGTCGCGCAGGCCGTCAAGAGCTTCGGCGAGTACCGTGAGGGTCTGGTGGCGGCGGCGCAGGACGCCAAGTATGGCGCGCAGGCCCAGGCCCTGCTGGCCGACTGGCAGCGCTTCGAGGCGATCAACCGGGAGGCCGACAAGGCGGGGATCCTGGAGATGCGTGAGGCCCTCATGAAGCTGGAGGTGCTCAACCGCCAGAGCTACGAGGTCAAGTACGGCTTCCTGATCTACAAGCTGCTCAAGGAGAACTGAGGCGAGGGTTGAGGGTCGCGACTAACAGCTAACGACCAACGGGCGACCTGCTGAGGCGTGGGTGCCGCGTCGTGT
>JAJFUB010000068.1 GCA_021372615.1 bacterium
CAGGTCCGCCGCCGCGAAGCCGGCGGCGGGGCTGGGATCGGCGGAGATCACGATCGTCGCCGCCGGCGCGCCGTTCCGGGCTAAGGTGAACGTCCCCGCCAGGGCCGTCGCCCCCGCCGCGAGCACTAGACACACAGTTGCCGCCAGTCGCCACATGGGAAGCACCTCCGGGAGTTGGACGATGCCCGTACAATTGCCCGCCACCTCAACCCTCTCCTGCCACCACACCCGCCCGCAAGCACGCCCGGGGCGAAAAAGGGCTTGCCGAACGGCGACGCGGGGGGTAGTCTCAACGTCCGGGGGGGCACGTGCAGAACCTCGAAGAGGACGGCCGAACATGCCTGAAGCGCGCACAGTATTCGTGACCGGCTGCGCCGGTTTCATCGCCTCCCATCTGGCCGAGGCGTTGCTGGATCGTGGGGACGCCGTGGTGGGCCTGGACAACTTCGATCCGTACTACCCCCGCCCCGCCAAGGAGCGCAACCTGGACCTGCTCCGCCCCCGGCCGGGCTTCGCCTTCTACGAGGGCGACCTGCGCGATGCCGACCTGCTGGGCCGCATCATGGCCGAGCACCACCCCACCGCGGTCGTGCACCTGGGGGCGCTCGCGGGCGTGCGGCCGTCCGTGCAAGCTCCCGATCGCTACATGGATGTGAATGTCACCGGCACCGCCCGCCTGCTGTCGGCCGCGCAGGCGGCAGGTGTCAGCCGCTTCGTCCTCGCCTCTTCCTCGTCGGTCTACGGGGGCGACAACGAGGTCCCATTCAGCGAGGACCAGCCCACGACCAGCCCCCTGTCCCCCTACGCCGCTTCGAAGATCGCGGCAGAGGCCTGCTGCCACGCCTTCCACCATCTCTACAGCCTGCCGGTCGTCGCCCTGCGCTTCTTCACCGTCTACGGCCCGCGCCAACGGCCAGACCTCGCCATCCACAAGTTCACCCACAAGATGCTGGCCGGGGAGCCCATCCAGCTTTTCGGCGACGGCAGCACCAGCCGCGACTACACCTTCATCGCCGACATCGTGCGGGGCCTCATCGCGGCCCTGGAGAGCGACGTGGACTGGTCGGTCGTCAACCTGGGAGGACACCGTCCGGTCACGCTGAACGAACTGGTAGCGACCCTGGAGCGCGCCCTGGGGGTGGAGGCGATCATCGAGCGCCTGCCGATGCAGCCGGGGGACATGGTCCGCACCTGTGCCGACGTGCGCAAGGCGAAGGCAGTGCTGGGGTGGGAGGCACAGGTCACGCTGGACGAGGGCCTGCGGCGCTTCGCCGAGTGGTACCGGACGGCAATGATGAACGATGAATGGGAATGGGCGGTAGCAGACGATGGGCTGAAGCTCTACATCACCCTCGTCCGTCCGCCGTTTGACGTCCGTACTCCCCCAACTCGTGCCCCAGTTCCAGGAAGCGCACGACGTTGCGCGAGGCGCGCTCGGGCAGGGGATGCTCGTAGGGCCGGGCACAGGGGCACAGGATGAAGCCCCCACCCGGCTTGCCCTGCGCCATCGCCTCGCGCACCAGTCCCTCCACCAGCTCCAGTGATCCCCGCGCCAGGTCGTCGTACTGCACGTTGCCGATCAGGCACACCTCGCTGCCGATGAGCCGCTTGGCCGCAGCCAGGTCCGTGTCCCCCATCGGCGGCGGCTCCAGCACATTGAGCCCGTGCAGTCCCATGTCGCGGAAAGCCTCGAGGAACTGCCACACTTTGCCGTGGGAGTGCACGATGATGAGCTTGTCGCTGTGTGCCCGGATGGTGGCGAAGAGCTGGCGGTCGTACTGGACGACGAACTCCTCGAAGTCGCGCGGCGACATCAGCGGCGGGACACAGTACTCCGGCCCGTTGAAGTAGACGACATCCACGGGCGACAGGCACACCTGGCGCACCTGGTCCATGATCCGGCGGAAGCACTCGGCGTAGAAACCGCGGAGCAGGTCGCGCTCGCGCACCGTCCACAGCGCCGCCGTCTCCTCGCCCAGGAAACCGGTGCAGCACGCCGGGTCCATCATGACCGCCTGAGTCGCGATGGCGTCGCCGTGGGTGGCCTGTGCGGCGACGACGGAAGACCAATCCAGCGGCGGCGGCACATAGGGGAGCGACAGCCACTTCTCGACATCAGCCGGCTCGGCAATCCAGCGCTTGAGTTCGCCCCGCGCGCCCGGGCGGGTGACGCTCGTCAGCGACCCGGCAGGCGTCTCCACGACGTGCTCCACCGCTCCACCCGCCAGGTCGCGCTGGTGCGTCTCCAGCGGCGTGGCGGTCAGCAGGAAGCCCACCGGCACACCCCACGACCAGAAGCTGTCGGCGTAGCGGCGGCAAGCCGCCATCACGGCGGCATAGCTGGGGTCGGTGGTGGTCGCCTCGGTCTCGTCGTACGGGTTGAGGAAGATGCTGACAGGGACGCGGTCCGCTTGCCCGCACCGCAGCGCCGTGAGGACACGTTCGCGACTGGTCATGTTGCTGCTCCAGTTACGGCGAAGCGCTACGCCGGTGCGACCTACAGCCACGTCACCTGTGCCGGCTTGCGCGGGGGCACCAACTGGTACTCCTCGGCCGGGTGGCCCACCACCAGCGCGTAGTACACCTCGTTCCCCTCCGGCACGCCGACCTCGCGCGCCAGGCCGGGCAGGGCCTGCAGCGCCAGCGAGGCATAGGCCGTGATGCACGTCCCCAACCCGAGCGTCTCGGCGGCGAGCGCCATCGCCAGCGTGGCGAAGGCACAGGCCGACTCCGGCAGCACCTCGTGCCGGGGGGCGTGGACCAGGATCACCGCCGGGGCATCGAAGAACAGCCGGTCGCGTCCGGCGTCTACGTTCTTGACGAACGACGGCACCGCTGCCAGGATGTGCTCGTGCATCCGGCCGGCCGCCCCTCCCCCGTCCAGCGCCCCTCCCCCGCCCAGTGCCGGCGTCTCGCCGGCCCCGGTCGCCGCCTTGGCCGGCGAGACGCCGGCACTGGGACTGCGGGGGCGGTCCGCGACGCCTTCGGCCAGTTCGGCTGCATAGCGCCGGTAGTGGCCCATGATCTGCTGGCGCAGGCCATCCAGGCGCGCCGGGTCGGTGATGACCACGAACTGCTGGCACTGGCAGTTCGCCCCCGTCGGCACCCACCGTGCCGCCTCGACCAGCCGCTCCAGGCCCTCCCGGCTCACCGGGTCGGGCCGGTAGCGCCGCACGGTGCGGCGCGACTGCAGCACGCTCAGCAGATCCTCCGCGCTGACCGCCGGCGGCCGGGGCAGGAAGCCACCCTCGTACTCGATCTCCGCCAGGCTCACGGCCCCCTCGGGGCAGACCGCCATGCAGTGCCCGCAGCCGATGCACGCCACGAAGCTGATCTTGATGGCCCCGCGCTTGTCGCGCACCATGTCTGTGGGGCAGGTGGCGATACACGCGCCACAATGGGTGCACTTCCGTTCATCTACCTCGAACCGCACGTCACGCACCTCCCGGTTCTTCCCGTGGCCGTAAGACCGCCGGCATCCTGCCGGCAGCATCAATGCATGATGTAGAACATCACCATGTACATGTGCACCATCACCGCCAGCACCAGCAACCCCAGCAGCCACAGGCCCACCCCCCAGGCGCGTGCCCGCGGCGACGGCAGCAACTCTCGCATCCCGGCCGCGAAGAGCAGACCCACGGTCGGCAGCGCATCCACGGCATACCGCCCGGCGTACAGGCCGGTGTTCCAGTCGTTCAGGATAGCCTCGATGGCGATGACCCAGGCGGCCAGGATCCCCACGGCGCAGGCCAACAGCAGTGACTGGCGCGGGCTGGGGGGCCCCTCCGGTCCGGCGCGTCCGAGCAGGCCGCATCGCCGCCACGCTCCCATCGCGGCGGCCGCCAGCGGGGGCCCGAGGGCGAGAACCAGCACCACCATCGCCCCCCCGGCGCCGACGTCCCCCGCCATCAGCCAGTACGGCGTGAACGCCGTGAGCGGAACTCGGGTCAGCACGGTGCGCAGCAGCAGCCCGGCCGCGAACGGCGAGAAGAAGATCGTGGCGAAACCCTCACGGAGGTACTCGCGGCCGAGCACACGCTGGGGCATGAACTCGCCGAAGTTGTACCAGTTGTAGGCCAGCCAGCAGCCCACCAGCAGCACCGCCGGCGCCAGGGCCGGCAGGGCCATCCGTAGCGCTGCCCGCCCTCCCCCCTGCTGCCGCGCGCGCAGCCATACGGCCACCGCGATGACCGGCACGAGCCACGCCGCCGTGATCTTGGCCAGCATCCCCAGTGCCACCGTCACACCCACTGCCAACCAGGGCCCCGTCCTTCCCTCCGCCGCCAACGCCCGGCGCAGCAGCAGCAGCGCCACCCCCGACGCTGCCAGCGACCCGGCGGTGTTGTTGACGTGCGAGGTCATCACCCAGTACATCGGCATCAGGGCCACGAAGCCGACCGCCGCCAGCGCCGTCGTGTCGTCGTCGGGCCACATCTCGCGGGCGCAGCGGGCAAAGGCCAGCAGGCCCACCAGCCCCAGCAGCAGGGATATCAGCTTCAGCGCCCGTTGGCCCGGCGGGGTCGCCAGGTCAGGGAGTACCTCAGAGGCCACCGCCAGGACCGCGTAGTACAGCGGCGGATGCTGCGCCTGCTCGGCCACGCGGGGATCATCCGGCGCGCCGAAGCGCGGCAGCACCGGCAGCTTGTGCTGACTGCGGAGCACCTGCACATACGCCAGGTGGTCGCACTCATCGGGGCCGCTCAGGGGCGGCAGGGCACGGATGTTCGCCAGCGCCAGGAGGATGTACAGCGCCGCCAGCACCGTCACCCCTCGGCGGTAGAGGCAGCGGGGCCGAGCGACCATGGGCACAGGTGTGGGAGTGTCAGTCATAGGTGGATGCTGATCAGGGATGCTGACGCCTTCGTAGCTTCCCCGCCGCTCGCACCATACCTGCGTCCGCCCCGGCCGCCGCCTCAGAGGCAGCGCGGGCTTCCAGCCCGCCCCTGGCGGTCACGGGGACCCGAGCGCGCGTGGGGACACGCGCGCCCACGCGACGACGCCGGTAGTGCGGGCTTCCAGCCCGCCCCTGGCGGCGAGGGACCCGCCGCGCGCGTGAGGACACGCGCGCCCACGCGGCGCCTGCGCCCACGAAGGACTCGCCCGCCTCACCGCCGAACTAGTCAGGCCGCTCTCCCCCGGAGGTTCCTGGCTTTGAAGGGTGTCATACTGGCTGCAGGCAAGGGCACACGGATGCTGCCGCTCACACAGCGGCGGCCCAAGCCCCTGGTGCCGGTCCTGGACCGGCCCATGATTGATCACATCATCCTCGGCGCCCGCGACGCCGGCGTGGACCACCTCGCGCTCGTGATTGACTACATGGGGGAGATGATCCAGGAGCGTTACGGCGATGGCAGCGCCCTGGGCCTGCGGATCGACTACATCTGGCAGGAGGGCGCCCGGGGCACCGGCGCCGCCACGCTGCTGGCCGCCGACTTCGTGGGCGATGAGCCCTTCTTCCTGTCGTGGGGCGATATCATTGTGGCGCCCGAGACCTACGCCAACGTCCTGCGCGTCTGGCATGAGGAGCAGCCGGCGGCCATCCTGAGCCTCAACTGGGTGCCGGACCCCTGGGAGGGCGCCGCTGTCTATGTGGATGAGGCCGGCTACATCGAGCGCATTGTGGAGAAGCCCCCCAAGGGCTCATCCACCACGCACTACAACAACGCCGGCATATTCATGCTCGGGCCTGATGTCTTCGAGGTTCTGCGCCAGTGCCCCATCTCACCGCGCGGGGAGGTCGAGTTCCCGGACGCGATCAAGGCGATGATGGCCCAGCAGCGGCGCATCCGCGGCCTGGAGGTCATCGGCTACTGGTCGGACGTGGCCCGACCGTCGGCGGTGCTGGACCTCAACAGCACCATCGTCAACCACCGCAGCTCGGACGGGATCATCATCTCGCCGGGGGCGCAGGTGGACCCGGCCGCGACGCTGATGGCACCGGTGTTCATCGGGCGTGGCTGCCGGGTCGGCGCGGCCACGCTGGGGCCGGAAGTCACGTTGGGGGCGGACACGCTGGTGGGCGATGGCGCCGTACTGCGGCGCGTGGCGACGTTTGGCGGCAATCGCCTCGGTGAGGGCTGTCATCTGGAGAACGTGGTCGTGGAGGAGCGTGTGGCTCTCGGTGGGGTGAGCCTGTCGGGCACGGCAGAGACGCCGGAGGCTATCCCGACGCCCGGGCATCCCGGTTAGCGTTCGCGTCGGACGAGGAGACGGCGGCGGGGCGGCCTGGCAGATGGTAGAGCCGTGAGCCGCGCTGGGCCTCCATGTAGCGGTCCGCGCTGCCCCCGACGAGCACGGCGGCTACGGCGCACAGCCCGAGCAGGACAAACGGCACCAACAGCAAGATCCACACGATAGGCCTCCCAGATCGGCGCTGTACACCGTAGCCATCGTCCATATCGGCCACTCACACGTGCAACTTGAGGGGAGAACTGCCTTGAGCGACTACAAACCGCCCGTTCTCATGCCGATGAACATCGCCGACATCCTCGACGCCTCGGTGCGGCTGTACCGGAGCAACTTCGGACCGTTCATGGCCATCATCGCCATCGTCTACGTGCCGATGGCTCTGTTCCAGGTGCTGCTGGCCTTCGCGATGGGGCGGACGATGGAGACGATGGCGGGAAGCTCGACCATGCCCTCGACTGGGAGCTTCATCGCCATGGGGGGGGCGTACGCGGGGCTGCTGCTCATCAATGTACTGGCTGTGCCGCTGGCGCAGGGCGCGCTGAGCGTCGCCGTGTCGCGGCGCTACCTGGGCTACCCGGCCACGGTGGCGGACGCCTACGGCACCATCGGGGCGCGCTGGGGGGCGCTGATTGCAGCGGTGTTGCTGGTGGGGCTTGCCGCGGGCGCCGGCATGCTCCTGTGCATCGTGCCTGGCATCTACCTGGGCATCATGTGGATGTTCGTCACGCCGATCATTGCCATCGAGGGGCTCTCCGTGATGGAGGCCCTACGCCGCAGTTGGGACCTTGTGACCGGAGAGTGGTGGCGCTGCTTCAGCACCTACCTGCTGCTCAGTCTGCTGGTGGTTCTTGTCAGCGGCGCCATCTCGTGGCCGGTCAGTGGCCTGTCCGCCGCGCTGATGACCGAGAAGCACATGGCGCTGGCCCAGGCGCTCTCGACGGGCATCAGCACCGCGGTGAGCATCGTCGTGCAACCCGTGCTCATCATCGGGCTGGTGCTGCTGTACTACGACATGCGGGTCCGCAAGGAGGGCTTCGACCTGTACGTGCTGGCCCAGGCCATGAACGTTCCGGCCGAGCAGGTGCCGACATACGAGACCTACGTCAAGACGCCGGAGGTGACCGGCTATGGGGCGCCGGGTGCCCCGCCCGGCGTGTCGCCGGAGCTGGTCGAGTATGCCCGCCAGGCCAAGGCGGCCGCCATGCCCTACGAGGAGGCCTATCGCGAACTCATCGCGGGAGGCTGGGACGCCACGCTGTTGGACCGCGATCTGCCGCTGGCATGGACCGAGGGGGAGCCGCCTGCCCCGCCTGTGGCGCCGCCTCCGGTCGCCTTCCCGCCTGTTGTCTTCCCAACGGCCGAACCGTCGCCGGAGCCGCCACCGGACCAGGCCCCCGAGCCGCCGCCGGCCACGAGCCCTGGCATTGACCCCTTCTCACCGGATGCACCTACTTCAGATCACACTTCGGAGCAACCCTAGATGTCGGACGACAAGACCTACCTGTATACCGACGGCGCCTCCAAGGGCAATCCCGGCCCGGCCGGCGCCGGCTTCGCCCTGGCCGACGCCGCGGGCAATGTCCTGGTGCAGCGCGCCATCCCCCTGGGCGTCACCACCGTCGGCGTGGCCGAATACCGGGCGCTCATCGCCGGGCTCGCCGAGGCCGAGGCCCGCGGCATACGCCACATCCACGTCTACACCGACAGCCAGTTCATGGCCCGGCAGATGCAGGGGACGTACAAGGTGCGCACCCCCGCCATTCGCCCGCTGTACGAGTGGGCCAACAAGCTGCGCGCCAAGTTCACCAGCTTCAGAATCGAGCACGTGCCGCGGGAGTTGAACAGCATGGCCGACGGTCTGGCGAGCGAGGGCGCGCGCCTCTCCGCTGCCGGCCCCCAGCCCGCCAACGGCCGCCGTTCGAAGCCGTAGACGGTCAGGCGCGCCGCCGCCGCTGCCACGCCCCCAAAGCCAGCCCCGCCACCACCCCGAACGCCACCGTACGGCCCATCTCCGGCAGGTACAGGTAGTGCTCGGCGGCCGTGTGAGTGCTGACCATGGGTAGCCATGTGATCGGCGCCCACACCAGGTACAGCGCCAGGACCTGCCACTCCCGCCGGGCCAGCCAGGCCATGGCCACCAGCCACAGGGCCAGGTGCCCCGCCATCGTCTGCCAGAAGGGCACGAAGATGCACCCGGCGTCGGGCCCTGCGTGCAGCCAAGTGGACATGATCTGCAGGTCGGGCAGGATGGCCCCCAGGATCATGTATGGGGTCGAGGGGATGAAGTGAGGGCGGGGACCGCCGGGCGTGGGCATCCGGCCCGGCACGCTGTGCGCATACAGGAAGTACCACCCCACGAGCAGCAGGGCCCAGAGCAACCCGACGAGCATGGCCCGGCCGAGCACGCGCCGCGCCGGGGTCGCCCGCTTGAGCGCCGCCGGCAGACATGCCACCAGCAGCAGCGGCAGCACCATCCCCAACTCCTTGGACCACAGCGCCGCTACCAGCCCCACCACTGCCAGGCCAAGCCAGCGCCGTCCCCCGCCGCTGCAGTACCGGAGCGCCGCATACAGGGCCCCGAGAATGGAGAGCACGCACAGGAGCTCCCCGCGTGCGTTGAAGTACGAGAGGGCGCACTGGTTCCCACGCAGGGGCGCCAGCATGAAGGCCGCCAGGACGCCCAGGGCGGCCCAGCGTTGCCGCGTGATCTGCCCGAGCAACAGGGCCAGCATCACCCCCGTGCACACGTACAGGACCCAGTTCGTCAGCCGGTAGCCGTAGGGGTTCCAGTGCCAGAGACGGTAGTCCAGCCACAGGGAGACGCCGGTGAGCGGGCGGTAGAAGCCGTTGCCCTCGGGCCAATCACCCACGAAGTAGCCCAGCGCATCGGCACACGAATGGTCCGCATCCAGGCCGATCAGGATCATGTAGTCGTCAAAGGCCCCGATCGCCGTCAGCTCCGGGTAGGGGCGCACCAGGAAGCGCACGATGGCCAGGCTCAGGACACCCGACACGGCCAGCAGGCACGCCAGTTGGCGCCATGAGGGCCACGGACCGGCGGCCCACCGGGCACTGACCAAGCAGCGACGCGCGAAGCGGCCGGTTCGTGCCAGAAGTGGGGCGCGCATCGGCGCCATATTGGCCCACCGGGACGCCTACACCTGCCGGAAGTGGGGCGGCGGGTAGGACATTGCGGCCTGGCTGCCGAATAGACGCGCTCGTCCACTGCAGAAGGAGCGCCCTCATGTCCCGGGTGATCGTCATGCTCATGCTTGCCGCCACTGTCGCGGCCACGGCCCAGGCCGCGCCCCGCACGCCGGCCGATGAACCCCTCCTGGACTGGTCAGCCTGGCAGAAGTACCGCCAGACCGTGCACCACCCGGCGGGTGTGACCAAACCGGCCGACCTGCTGCGCGCCCGGGCCAACACCGAACGCTACGCCTGGGCCCGCAGCTACGTCGCCGCCCTCAGCGGCGGCGCCGACAACGCCGTGAAGCGGGTGAATGACGCCTTTCTCGTGCAGATGATCCCGACCGACACGCCCGGTGATACGCTCTTCACCCCCTGTCCCGCCTGCCGTGACCTGGGCAAGCCTGCCCACATGCACGGCGAGTACTCCTGGAACGCGAGTGAGCCTGACAAGCTCACGTGCAAGATCTGCGGCACGGTGTACCCCAACGATAAGTACCCCGAGGACCTTGTCTTCAAGACCAAGTACGGCGGGGGACAGACGATCCGGTTCTATGGGGGTAAGCCCTTCAGCCTGTTCGGCTTCGCCACTCGGCCCAGCTTCACCGCGAAGATGCGCTGCCACAAGGTGCTGTACGCGATGTCCCTGTGCCGGCAGCTCGCCGAGGCCTATGCCCTGACCCAGAAGCCGGAATACGCGCGCGCCGCCCGGCTCCTACTGCTGCGCTTTGCGGACGTGTACCCCAACTGGCTCGTGCATGTGGGCTATGGTGAGTATGCCGACATGGACCCGCACCTGGCGGCCCTGAACATCAACGCGCTGCCCGAGGATGAGATCACCGCCAACCCCGGCGGGCCCGACCGCAGGCTGCATTCAGGCTACTGGCAGGGCGGGCGCGCTACCGGCACCGGCATGGAGGCCGGCTTCGTCCGTTCGGCCGTCGACGCGTACGGCTTCGTCTGCGAGGCCAAGGACAACGGCCAGCCCCTCTTCAGCGACGCCGAGCGCCTGCACATCGAGAAGGACCTGCTGCTGGAAAGCACGGTGCTGCTGGTGGCCGACAAGTCTGTGAATAACAAGTCCGTGGGCAACGCGACGGCTGTGGCCCTTGTGGGCATGAGCATGGGCCATCCGGAGATGGTGCGCTTCGGCCTGGATGTCTTCATGCGCACCGTGGACGGCTGGTTCCTCAAGGATGGCGGCACGTCGGAGTCCTACAGCTATGCCACCATGACCCTCAGCGGCATCGAGTCGCTCGGCCAGGCCTTCCGGGGCTACAGCGACCCGCCCGGCTACAAGGACGCCCAGGGCCAGCGCATTGACAAGCTCGATCTCTACCACGACACGGCGTACAAGCGGGTGTGGGAGGCCATGTTCAATGGGCTGCAGGGGAATCTGTGCTACCCGCCCCTGGCCGACGGACACAAGACCAGCTCCCTGGGCTCCACCTTCGTCGAGCTGATGGCAGACAACTACCCGGACAACCTGCAATACCTGGCGCTCCTGAAGGAGACAGCGGGGAAAGACCTGAGCGGCGGCGACCGCGGCCATGCGCTGTACTACCGCGAGCCGGGCCGGGACCAGGTGGAGACCCCGCCCCTGGCTCTGCCCGATGTCGTCTTCCCCGTCCTGCAGTTCGGCTACCTCCGCAGCGGCGAGACGGGGCGGGATAGCTGCCTGGTGCTGTCCGCGAGCGACTGGGGCGGGCACCACCACCTCGACAGCCTGAGCCTGTACTACTGGCAGCAGGGCCAGGAACTGCTCAGCGATCTGGGCTACCTGTGGGACCACGCGCAGAGCGCCATGACCCGCCGCACCTTCGCCCACAATACGGTGATGGTGGATGGCCAGGAGCAGCTCACGACCGGCCGCGGCGGCACGTTCGGCCTGTTCGCCCCCAACGGCCCGATCAAGGTCATGGAGGCGGACTCGCAGGCCTACAAGCAGGCCACGCTCTACCGCCGCACCGTGGCGCAGGTCGAGCACGAGCCCGGCCGCCAGTACGTCCTGGACATCTTCCGCGTCCAGGGCGGCAAGCAGCACGACTACGTCTTCCACGGCCCCAACACCAACTGTGAAGCCGCCATGCCTCCCCCCACCGCCCAGACGGCCACGACCAAGAAGGTGCGCTTCTGCATCCGCCTGGGTCTGCAGCGGGCCGGGACGGAGGTCATGGTTGACGACGTGTCCATCGTCGGCCCCGAAGGCGAACTGGCCCAGAACCCCTCCGCCGCCGAGCTGGATGCCAACGGCAAGCTGGTCGCCTGGGGGCTGTACCACGGCGACGGCAAGGAGGAGTTCGGCCAGGCGAAGGTGGGCCACACCGACCAGGCCTCGGCCCAGCTCAAGGCGATCGAGCCGGGCAAGGAGATGATGAACGTCGCGCTCATCATCGGCGAGTCGGATGGCTACACCGGCGCCAAGTCCTACGAGGCCACGCTGGGCGCCACCTACAAGGTGAGCTTCTGGCTGCGCGGCAAGGCCCCGGCGGTGGGCGTGAGCGCGCTCTACTGGCCGGACAACCCGTCAGATCCAGGCCAGCGCGCCTACGTGCCCATCAAGGGGTTCGAGGCGGTCCAGGCCACGGACCAGTGGGTGAAGTGGGAGGGCGAACTCGTGCTGGGCAAGCCCGACGAGTTGGCGAACGTCCGGCGCTCCGACGTCGCCGCGCCGTGGCGCGTCACCTGGCAGATGCCTGATGGCGGGCGCTTCATCACCAACTGGGTCAACAACCCCGGAGGGGCGAGCCTCATCGGCGACGGTTGGGGCCAACGCGACTACCGCAACAGCGATGTCGGCGCGCTACTGCCGTATGTCATCCGCCGCCAGCCCGCCGGCGCGGCCCCGACGGTCTACGTCACGACCTTCGAGGGTTGCCGGCCCGGCCAGGAACTCGTCGAGGCGGTGGAGCCCCTGCCCGTTCCCGCCGACCAGCAGGGCAATGCGGTGGCCGTGAAGGTGCGCACTCCCCGGGGGAACGACTACTTCGTATCGTGCCTGGAGAGCAAGCCCCTGACACTGACGACACCGGACGGCCCGCTCCAGATGGACGGGCGCTTCGCGGCGCTGTCGGTGCGGGACGGGAAGGTCGCCGCGTTCTCACTCGTGGAGGGGAAGCTGCTGCAGCTCAACGGTCGGACCATCACGGGACAGTAGGTGGCACCATGCGACTGGCAGGCAAGTCGGCACTGATCACCGGCGCGTCGCGCGGCCTCGGCCGCGCCATCGCGCTGCGCTTCGCCCGGGAGGGCTGCGACCTCGCCCTCAACTATGTCACCGAGACGGGCCGTGACAACGCCGCCGAGGCCGCCGCAGTGGCCGCGGAGGTCGAGGCTCTTGGCCGCCGGGCCGTCTGCCTCGAGGCGGATGTGAGCGACGGGGAGGCCGTGCGGACGATGGTGGCGAATGCTATCACGGCCCTCGGCAAGCTGGACATCCTCGTCAACAACGCCGGCATCACCCGCGACCGGACCCTCCGCAAGCTGCGCCCGGAAGACTGGCAGGCAGTGCTGAACGTGAACCTCACCGGCGCGTTCAACTGCAGCCAGGCCGTTCTGGAGCACATGCTGGAGCGCGGCAGCGGGCGGATCGTGTCCATGGCCAGCCTCGTGGGTCTGGCGGGCAACTTCGGCCAATGCAACTACGCAGCCAGCAAGGCCGGCCTCATCGGCTTCAGCAAGTCTCTGGCCCGTGAGGTGGCCCGCAAGGGGATCACCGTCAACTGCCTGGCGCCCGGCTTCATTGATACGGAGATGACGCAGGCGATCCCGGACGACGTCAAGCCCCAGGTCCTGGCCCAGATCCCGATGGGCAAGATGGGGACGCCGGAGGACATCGCCAACGCAGCGCTATTCCTGGCATCGGACGAGGCGTCATACATCACGGGACATGTCATATCCGTCAATGGCGGTATGTACATGTAGTCAGGGTCATACTGCACACACATTGACCCACTTGTGGCGCCCTGGTATACTTGCGGCGAGGTGAGCATCATGCCTGTAACAGGCAACGCGCGAGCGAAGCGGGCGAGAGCCACCAAGCCCGGTCTCGGCTCTCGCCCCCAACCCCTGGCGACCGTGGGGCAGAAGGGGCAGATTGTCATTCCGATCGCCTTGCGGCGCCAGCTTGGTCTCCAGGCCGGCCAGGAGGTCGAGATGGCCGTGGAGAATGGCCAGATCATCGTCAAGCCGCTGCCAGTGGACCTCATCGCGCACCTGACCGGCTCCCTGAAGGCGCCTGGGAAGACGATGCTGCAGGAGCATCTTGAGGAGCATGTAGAGGAGATGCGCCGGGATGAGGAAGCTTCTGCTTGATGCCTATGCCGTACTCGCGTGGTTGGAGGAGGAGCCAGGCTACCTCTTCGTGCGCGACTTACTGAGGCAGGCCCAGGCCGGTCAGATCTGGTGTGGGGTCTGCGCGATCAACCTGGGCGAGGTCTACTACCGTACGTGCCGGAAGCATAGTCTACCGCAGGCGGACAAGCACCTCGCTCTCCTCTTGCGACTGCCCTGGGAGATCATCGCGGCTGACAACGATCTTGTCTGGGACGCCGCAACGATCAAGGGCCGGCACAGGCTCTCGTATGCCGATGCCTTCTTCGTTGCGTGCGCACGGCGACATGGCGCCGATCTTGTCACCAACGATCCCGAGATCAAGGTCCTGCCTGAACGACCACCGGTCATCTGGCCCGGCGTGGGCGACACGCCGAAGGAGTGATCCCTTGCCCGACAAGATGATGTCCGTTGAGGAGGCCGTGGCCCGCATTCCCGACGGCGCTACCATTGGTGTCGGCGGGTTCGTCGGCGCCGGCCATCCGGAGGCCCTGACCGCCGCCATCGAGCGGCGCTTCCTGGCTGAGGGCCACCCGCGCGATCTCACGATCATGTACGCCGCCGGCCAGGGCGACGGCCAGAGCCGGGGCATCAACCACCTGGCCCATGAGGGGCTTGTCCGCCGCATCATTGGCGGCCACTGGGGTCTGTGCCCGGGCCTGGGCAAGCTCGCGGTCGAGAACCGCGTGCAGGCGTACAACTGGCCGCAGGGCGTCATCTGCCACCTCTACCGCGACATCGCCGCCGGCAAGCCCGGCACGATCACCCACATCGGCCTGAAGACGTACGTGGACCCCCGCAACGGTGGCGGGAAGCTCAACGACATCACGACCGAGGACCTGGTCGAGATCATCGAGCTGGCCGGACGTGAGTGGCTGTTCTACCATGCGCTACCCGTGGGTGTAGCCCTCATTCGCGGCACGACCGCCGACGAGCAGGGCAACCTCACGATGGAGCACGAGGCCGTTTACGGCGACATGCTGGCCCTGGCCCAGGCGGCCCACAACAGCGGCGGACTGGTGCTGGCCCAGGTCAAGCGCATGGCCGCCGCGGGGACGCTGCACCCCCAGCGCGTGCGGGTGCCCGGAATGCTCGTGGATGCCATCATCGTCGCTGCCGATCACGAACATGAACAGACCTTCGGCACCCACTACAACCCGTCCTACTGCGGCAATGTGCGGGTGCCGCTCGCCAGCATTCCCCCACTCCCCATGGATGAGCGCAAGATCATCGCCCGCCGGGCGGCGCTCGAGCTGACCCCCGGCGCCATCGTCAACCTCGGCATCGGCATGCCCGAGGGCATCGCGGCGGTCGCCAACGAGGAGGGGATTGTCGAGAGCCTCATCCAGACCGTCGAGGCCGGGCCCATCGGTGGCGTGCCGGCCAGCGGCCTGTCCTTCGGCGCGGCAGCCAATCCCGAAGCCATCGTGGACCAGCCCGCCCAGTTCGACTTCTACGACGGCGGCGGTTTGGACGAAGCCTTCCTGGGCATGGCGCAGGCCGACGCGGTCGGCAACGTCAATGTCAGCAAGTTTGGACCGCGCATCGCCGGCTGCGGCGGTTTCATCAACATCACCCAGACCGCGCGCAAGGTCGTCTTCTGCGGCACGTTCACAGCCGGCGGGCTGGAGGTCGCGGTGGCGGACGGCAAGCTGCAGATCGTGCAGGAGGGCAAGCACCGCAAGTTCATCCCGCAGGTCGAGCACGTGACCTTCTCCGGTGAGTACGCCACCGAGCAGGGGCAGAAGGTGCTCTACGTCACCGAGCGCGCCGTCCTGGAGCTGCGCGACGGCAAGGTGGTGCTGACGGAGATCGCTCCAGGCATTGACCTGCAGACCCAGGTGCTGGACCTGATGGACTTTGCCCCGGAGGTGGCGGCAGACTTGCGGGAGATGGACCCGCGCCTGTTCCGCGAGGAGCCGATGGGGTTGGCAGCAGACGCCTAGAAGGCGGGATTCGGGATCCGGGATCCGGGATCCGGAAGGCGCGAGGCGGGCCAGTGTCGTGGCCCCGAAGGGGCCGACGTGTGTAGCCACGGGCGTGAGCCCGTGGGAGGCAGCGCCCCCCTCTTCCCTCCCTCCGCCGCGGGGGATGAACTGACTGACAAGCGAGGGACCATCGTGACAATGGAACAGCAACTGGACAGCTTCCGCCCGGCCGAGCGGGACGAGGCCTTGCGGCAACTGGTCGCACCAACGGCGGGCCGGCTCGTAGCCGGCCCCTCCGGCGGCAACGTCAACATGCACTTCCACTCCTTCTTCTCTTACAACGCTGAGGGATGGTCGCCGTCGCACATCGTGTGGGCGTCGCGGCAGGCGGGGCTGTATGCGGCCGGGCTGTGCGACTTCGACGTGCTCGACGGCCTGGAGGAGTTCCTGCAAGCCGGGGAGCTGCTCGGCGTGCGCGCCACGGTGAACCTGGAGACCCGCGCCTTCGTGCCCGAGTATGCCACCGCCGAGATCAACTCCCCTGGCGAGCCCGGCGTCACGTACATCATGGGCGGCGGCTATGCCACGGTGCCCGAGGCGGGGACGCCGCAGGCCCAGACGCTCGCGATGTTCCGCAGCTCCTCACGCCAGCGCAACCTCGACCTCGTGGCCCGCATCAACCCCCATGTGCCCGACATCGCCGTGGACTACGAGCAGGACGTCGTGCCCCTGACGCCGTCGGACAACGCCACCGAGCGCCACATCATCCGCGCGTATGTCAACAAGTCTGTCGCGGCCTTTCGCGACGACGAGGGCGTGGCGAAGTACTGGGCGGAGTTGCTCGGCAAGCCGGTCGAGGACGTGTGCAAGATGCTCGGCACCCCGGCCATCGAGGAGGCGGCACGGTCCAAGCTCGCCAAGCGCGGCGGCTTCGGCTACGTGCAGCCCTCCGAGGACACCTTCCCGAAGGTGGACGACTTCGTGGACTGGGTGCTATCCTGCCGGGCCATCCCGCTGGTCACATGGCTCGACGGCACGAGTGAGGGCGAGAGCGACGCGCAGGCGATGCTCGACTGCCTGACGGCCAAGGGCTGCGCAGGGCTGAATATCATCCCCGACCGCAACTGGAACTACAGGGACGCGGAAGTCAAGGCGCTGAAGGTCGGCAAGCTGCGCGAGATGGTTAACGCCGCTGACGCGATGGGGCTGCCGATCAACATCGGCACGGAGATGAACAAGGCGGGGCTGCCCTTCGCCGACGACCTGTCGGGCGAGGTGCTCAGCGAGTTCGCCGGCAGCTTCCTCCGCGGCGCGCAGATCATGGTCGGCCACACGATCCTGCTGCGCTATGCGGGCATGTCGTACGTGGACTGCGACATGAAGCTGGAGCGCAAGAACGCGTTCTTCGAGGCGGTCGGCGCCCTGCCGCCGCTGACGAGCGAGACGGCCGCGAAGCTGTCCGCCGCCGGCGAGGCTGCGGCGCTGGGCATGATCGAGACGGCCGTCCGCCAGGGGAACTGGTAGGCGTTGCCGTAGGAGCGCCAGCATCCTGCTGGCAGGCCGTTGTCGTAGGAGCGCCAGCATCCTGCTGACAAGCCGCCCAACGGCTGCCAGCTGGAAGCTGGCGCTCCTACGGATTCCTACAGCTTGAACTCCGGCACGTCCACCGGCTGGCCGTTCTTCTGGCGTGAGATCTCCGACATCAGCCCCGGCGCCGTCATGTTCAGCGCATCCACGACATCCACCGGCGGCTTCGTGTCGTCAATGATGCTGCGCGCGAACTCCTCGAGCATGAGCGGGCTGCCGCCGTCATAGCTGTCGTTGACAGCCTCTTCAGGCAGGCTCTTCCAGCCCTCCGGCAGGTACTCCGAGTAGTTCCACAGGCTCTCCCACTGCCCGCGCTCGGTGCGGCCGTGGACGTAGATGCGGTGCTCCTCGCCGGGGGCATGTGGGCCTTCGTAGGCCGCCGTGGTGCCCTGCAGGCCGTAGTACGTGAAGCTGTTGGGCCGGTCGGAGAAGAAGTCCAGGCGGATGCGAATCTGCTTGCCGGTCTCGGTCTCGCACAGCACGGTCACGGTCGAGTCGGCAATGGCCCACGGGATGTGGCGCTGGCCGGAGCCCATGCAGATGACGGTCTTGATGCGCTCGCCACAGGCCTGGTAGACGGGGCCGAGGTCGTGGGTGATGTAGTGGTGGCCCTGGCGCATGGCGAGTTCGTCCACTCGCCAGTTGGCCCCGGGGCTGGGGAAGCCGCCCTTGAACTCCTGCAACTGCTCGGCCTCGCCGTAGTAGACCTCGCCGAACAGCCCGGCCTTGACCATGCCCATGACGAGCGTCCACGGGCGGTACCAGCAGTAGTTCTCAGCCAGCATGTACTTGCGGCCGGTCTGGCGCACGGTCTCCAGCAGCTCCCAGCACTGATCCAGCGTCGTGGCAGCGTTGACTTCCGACAGCACATGCTTGCCCGCTTTCAGCGCCTGCACGGCGTGCTCGACATGCAGGGGCATTGGCGAGGCCACGACCACGGCGTCCACGTCCGAGTCTAGCAGGGCCTCGTAGGTGTTGAAGGTCTGCAGGGGCGGACGGTCCTGCCCGCCCATGAGTTCGGCCACGGCCTTGGCAGCGCCCGTCAGCCGCTCCTCATCCATGTCGCACAGCGCCGTCAGCTCCGCGCTGGGCGCGTACCGCGTCGCTTTCGCCAACCCGGCGCCGCGTCCCGCGCCGAGCACTCCGATCTTTGCGTGGTCCAATGAAGACCCTCCTCTGGTCTACCGGCAGTGTTGCAGTTGCCATTCGTATATGGATGGCGTCGGCGGCTGCGGTCGCGCCGCCTCCGCCAGCGGTTGCGCCTCGTTGCGCTCCAGGACGGCCGGCTTGCCCATCCCCGCCACGAACTTCCCGTTGCCGCCCAGCAGCCGGTTCTCGGTGATCTCCGCGCCCACGCAGTCGGGCGTTTGCAGTTGCACCATCGGTGACTTGCCGTCCTGCAAGATGAACACGTTGCCCCGGATGATGTGGTCGAAGCTCGCGGTCTTGGCGAACACGCCCGCCCCGGCCTTCACGGCGAAGCGGTTGTACAGCACGAGCCAGTTCTCGTTCATCCCGCCCATCCACAGGCCTGTCCTGGGCGAGGTGGTGTCGCAGTTGTAGATGACGTTGCGCGGGCCGTTGGGGCCATGGGCGGTGTCCTCTGGCGGGCTGGCCCACATGCCGTACCCGTAGGCCCCGTTGCCGGGTACACACTCGATCACACACTGCTCGAACAGGTTCTCGTTCGTCCAGCCGGAATGCCACTGACCGTCGCTTTCGTGGAAGACGCCCTTGCGGATGACACAGCCGCTGGCGGCCCACTGAAACAGCGGGGCATGGCGCAGCTTGAAGGTCTCGACGTTCTCCAACAGGCAGTCGCTGCAGTGCTCCCAGCCCCCGTACGCCGTCCCGCCGCCGCCCTTGAACCAGGCGTCATCGAAGATGCAGTCGCGGAACTCGCAGAACTTGGCGGCCCCGGCGTAGACGGGGAAGCGCCCGCACTTGCGCGCGGTCACGCCCCGCGCCCAGCAGTTCCACGCCTGGCTGAAGTACGCGCTGCTGATCCACAGGTCCTCGGTCTGCTCGATGGTGAAGTCCTCGACCCCGCAGCGCTGCAGGGGCACGATCCTCTGCACATACGAGCCGTCAATGACGGGGAACTCGATGCGCAGGGGTTGCTCCAGCGTCAGCGTATTGCCCGCTACGGACTTCACGCGCACGAAGTAGCGCCGGTACGTGCCCCACAGGCAGGCATTGCGGGTCAGCTTCTTCCAACGTTCGGTGGCCGGGCCGTCTACCACGATGCAATCGCCCGCTCTGAAGCTGCTCGCGTCCTTGACACGGATGTCCAGCGCACCCCGCGCCCCGTCTGCAGTGAGGGGGACGCGGTCGCCGACGTAGCCCTGCCCGGCGAACGTCAGCGCGGCGGTCGTGCTGGGGAAGGGCGTGGGATCCACGTAGTCCGCGTCCAGGACGATCGGCAGTTGGCACGTCTTCTCGCTGCCGTCCTGATAGCCCGCCTTGCCGACCAGCGTGTGCGAGCCGGGCTGCACCTTGGCCAGGGCATCACGCCCGTACCGCGCGTAGGCGAAGGTGTTGCCCGAATGCAGGCTCCGTGTCCACTGGCCGATGGAGACGCCGTCCACCAGGATCTCCATCGTCATCAGCCCGGCAGGGCGGCAGTGCAGCTCCAGCCGCGTCCCCTTCCCCACCTTCGCGTTCTCGCCCAGGCTGAAGAACCGGAGGCCCGCAGCGGGCAGCCCGTAGCGGAAGACGAGCCTGGTGCGGTCGCGGCCGGCGCCGCGGATGACGACGCCATCGCCGCGGATCGTGACGGGCATGTCGAGTTGGTAGGTCCCGGCGCCCAGCACGACGGCCCCGCCGCCGGCCTGCGCGGCGGCATCGCAGGCGGCCTGCAGCGCCGCGCTGTCGTCGGCGTCATCGTTCGCCTTCGCACCGTACTTCTCGACGGTGGCGAACGCCGCGACCGTCGGGATGCCCCCCTCCACGCCGCACTTGGTCCAGTTTGGGTACACGATGCCATCGGGTCCCACGACGTCGGCAGCCGTCAGCCGGTCCTTCTGGTCGGGACGCAGCTTGTACTGCCCGGGCCATGGCGGCTGGTCGCCCAACGGCAGCTTCACCAGCGACAGGTCGTCCACGTACCCGGTGACGATGGCGGCCATGTAGCTGTGTACCCAGATCTCCGCGCCGACCGTCCCCTCGGGGGCGTAGACCAGACCAGCGAAGCTACGCCAGTCTTTGTCTGTGCCGCCCAGGCCGATGAGGTGCGACTCCTCACCGTTGAGGAAGGTGCCGGCGGCGTCGTAGAGACGCACGTACATCCCCAGCCCGCTCCCCGAGACGCCCAGGTACTTGCCGCGCAACTCGTAGACACCCGCGCCCGGCACGGCAATGCGCTCGCCCCGGATGTCGGAGCCCTCCTTGTCGGTAGCGTCCACCACCTTGAGCGAGGTCGCGCCGCTCGCGGCCCGCTCCCGGGTGAGCGTGCCCATCGGCGGCGTGCCGCCCAGCGTCCAGTGCGCCGTGCCGTCCTCAAAGCCACCGTTCAGCACCGGCATGGCGATCTCCCCCGGGGCGGCCAGGACGGCCGCCGTCGCGGCGCAGGCCAGCAGAATGAGAGTGAGCCGGGCGGTCATGATGCAGCGCTCCGTTGCCCGTGGTGCGGGCTGTCGGTGTGGTCGCGGTTACTTCGTCCACTCCGCCCACAGGCGCGAGTAGTACTTCAGCAGCCGTTCGGGCTCGCAGCTTCCCGGCATCTCGATCAGGCAGAAGCCGTCGAAGCCGATGCCTTTGAGCAAGCCAATGAACTCGTGGTACGGATACGGCTCGTACAGGTCGTGGATGTGCGCCGACCAGACCCACGGCGCCAGTAGCTCGAAGTTGGCCTTGATGGAGCCCTCGACGACCTCGCCCGCGTTGCAGTTCCACGTCGCGCCCACCTGCGGGTGGCTGCAGTGGTCCATGATCGTGCGGATGTGCCTGGGGTCCTGCGTGCCGCGCCCGTGGACTTCGAGCATGATCTTGATGCCGTAGCCCGCCGCGAACTCGCCGCACTTGCGCAGCGCCAGGCCGATCTGCTTGAGCGTGTCGGCCTCAGCCACGCCCTCCACGAAGCTGTTGGGACGCACCTTCACCCCGACCGCGCCCACTTCGGCCGCCAGCTTGACCCACTCTCTGGTCAGGTCAATGTTGCTTTGCAGCACGGCCGGGTCATTGCTGTGGTACTCGCACGTCGAGCCCAGGCACCACAGCACGATGCCGCTGTCGGCGAACTGCTTGCGCACGGCCTGCCGCTCCTCGGCGGTCAGGCTCACCTCGACGCCATGGGCGTGCTCGGTGCGCAACTCCACCCCCGCAAAGCCCGTCTTCTGGCACATCTCGATGATCTCGGAGACGGACCAGTCCTTGGCAACCTGATATGTCACCATGCCCAACTTCATCATTCAGCCCTCCCGGCCGTGTTCGTCATGTCGTAGGAGCGCCAGCTTCCAGCTGGCACGCCCTTCGCCGTGCGCCGTAGGATGCAGACGTCCGCCAGCTGGAAGCTGGCGCCCCTACGGCCTACCCCGCCTTGCTCACAAGCTGCTGCAGACGGCATGCCGCCGTCGTCGGCTGCCCCGCGCGGATGTCCGCCTCGGTGAACGAGGCGAGCAGGATCTCCCTGGCTCCGTAGCGTTCCCGGTCGTAGATGATGTGGATCGCGCCGTCCGGGGTCTGGAAGCCATCCGGATAGGACACGTCCTTGCGAGCATCTAGCAGCATCCGGTGCGGCCACGTCCGCCCGTCGTCCTCCGACAGCAGCGCGGTCAGGTTGTTGCGTCCGCTGAAGTCCACGTGGTTGACGAGCAGCAGGACGCCCGACTGCAGCCGGCGGATGAAGAACCGCGAGTTCGGCCCGCCGAAGCCCGTGTCCCGGCCGGGGCTCCAGGTCCTGCCGCGGTCGCTCGAGACGCTCTCGCCGATGCCGTTGTCGGTCCGCACCAGCATCCACAGGCTGCCATCGCGCCGCTCGACGATCATGTTCTCATCAAAGACGCGCCGGGGCACGTCGGCCCGGCCCAGCAGCGCGAACGTCGCGCCCTCGTCACGGGTGACGTACACGTTCGAGAAGCGCTCGGCATTCAGCTCGGGGTGCGCCAGCAAGCCCGACGCATCGGGGGCCATCCACGCGGAGTCGCGCCACAGCCCCACGGGGAAGAGCCACTCGCCGCTGCTGAGCACCGTGGGCTTGTTGAGCATGATCCCGTGGGCCAATCGGCAGGGCGGCGACCAGCGCGGCGGCGTCGCCCCGGGATCGTCGCAGACGCTACACCACACGCCGACGCGCCCGTCGAACAGCTCCCAGCTCTGGGCCCAGAAGAGCCACAGGCGGCCGCGCGGGTCGGTCCAGAGGTTTGGGTCGAAGGCCCGCACCTTCTCCGGCGGGTCCACCACCAGGATCGGCTCAGACCACGTCCGTCCCTCGTCGTCGCTGCGGACGACGAGCGTGTAGTTGTCCGGGTCCTCGGTCTTGCCGCCGCTGTACCAGGTGGCGTAGAAGCACCCGTCAGCGCCGCGTTCGACGCTGGGGATGCCCTGCCACAGGCGGGCCGACGAGTGATACTGCGGCCCCGGCGCCAGGTTGGGTGCCACCGGGGCCAGGGCCAGGTCGGGGCTTGCCATGCGCGCCACCTACCGGTTGTTGATCGTCACGCCCGGCCAGTCGTCCGTGCGGAACGGGTCGGCGGGCAGGTCGGCCTTGTTGTACAGGTTACAGCGCGGGTTGTCGGCCCAGGCGTAGCGCACCGCCACCGGCTCCTTCACATGGCGGCTGTGCACGACCACCGTGTCGCCGTCAATCCGGGCGCTCGCGAAGAAGAACTTCTTGTCCGCGCCGGCGATGGCGAAGCCACGCGCGAAGCGACTACCCTTGGACACGAGCCCGCCGTAGGTGTTGGTGAAGCGCACGCGGATCTTGTTGCCCTCGATGGACATGCCGGCATAGCGCGGGCTGTCGCAGGGCACGTTCCTGCCGTAGGTGTGCCCTTGGGCCTGCAGCGCCAGCCGGTAGCCGACCGTCTGCTTGTCCTTGGGATGGATGTCGGCAGCCTCGCCGACATCCATGATGACCGCCAGGCCGTTGTGCGGCAGCGCGGCGGTCATGCTCTGGGCCTCGCGCAACTCGGCCCAGGCGCTCTCGGCCGGGGCGTCCTTGCGGGCCATGTAGTTGGCCAGAGACACGATGTAGAAGTCGAGGTCCAGGCCCCACGCCTTGCGCCAGTCGGCGATCATCAGCGGCAGGAGCTTGCGGTACGTGTAGGCGCGCCCCGCGTTGGACTCGCCCTGGTACCAGATGGCGCCGCGGATGGCGTAGTTGACCAGCGGGGCGATCATGCCCTGGTAGAGGTTGCCGGGGCGGTTGGGGCTGTCGGGGCCGTTGGGGGCGCGGGGCTGGGGCGGCTGGGGCTTGCCCTCGGCCCGGGCCTTCGCTGCCGCCTTCTTCCAGTCTTCCATCGTCGTCTTGAACTTCTCGATCGCCTGCGGGTAGTCGGCGATCATCTTGGCCCAGTTGGCGAACTGCTGGTCGAAGTCCTTGTCGGCCTTGAGGCTCTCCACGGTGCTCCAGGCTTCGGCGCAGGTCCCGCCCCACGACGAGCCGATCAGGCCGACCGGCACGTTGAGGGCCTTGTGCAGATCGCGGCCGAAGAAGTAGCCCACGGCGGTGAAGCTGGGGACGTTGGCGGAGGTGCACTCCTGCCAGGCGCTCTTGACGTCATCCAGCGGCGTCTGCGAGGTGACGTTGGGCACCTTGAAGAGGCGGATGTTGGGGTAGTTGGCCGCCGTGATCTCCTCGGCCGAGTTCTTCACGCTCGCCATGGAGAACTGCATGTTCGACTGCCCCGAGCAGACCCACACCTCGCCCATGAGCACGTTCTTGAGCGTGATGGTGTTCTTCCCGGCGATGGTCAACTCGAAGGGGCCGCCGGCCTCGGCGACCGGCTGCAGCGTCACCAGCCACTGGCCCTTCTCACTGGCCGTGGCCTCGGCCTTCTGGCCGTGGAACGACACCGTCACCTTCTCGCCGGCGTCAGCCCAACCCCAGATCTTCAGGGGCAGGCCGCGCTGCAAGACCATGTTGTCGCCGATCAGGGCGGGCAGCCGGACGTCAGCCTGTACGGTCGAGGCAACCAGCACGACCGTCGCCACAACCAGACACGATAGTACTGTGAGACGCGTTCGGGGCATCGAGAGTCTCCCTCTGGCAGGATGGTGTGGCCCGACAGGGGACCACGCCGGTTGGTTCGCCGCCCGGCTGGGCATCTCCTCCGCCTCGCCGTTGACGGTCCGCCGCCCAGCGTCTATACTTCCGAACAGGGGAGCATTCCCACTCCTGCAACGGAGCATGTCATGATTCACGTGAGCGCACCCGGACGGGGCGGCATCATCGGCAACCCGTCCGACATCTACGGCGGCACGGTCGTCTCCTGCGCCATCACCGAGCGCGCGGAGGCCGTCGTCTCCTCCAGCCCCCGCCTGATCTTCGACATCTACGGTCACTTCGCCGTGATCGAGGCGGCGGCACAGCTAGAGTTCGACCCGGAATTGCACTACCTGGATGTCGCCAAGGCGGTCTGGCGCTACCTGCGCCGCTCGGAGTATGCCGAGCGTGGGCTGATTGACCCGAAAGCGACCTTCCACGTGCGCGCGCAAAGCTCCATTCCGCTGCGGGCCGGCTGCGCCGGCTCCACGGCGATGCTGGTGTGCATCCTGGCGGGGGTGCTGACCCACCTGGAGGTGCCGTTCGAGCGGCACGAGCTGGCAGAACTGGCCCGACGCATTGAGCGGCACGAGTTGGGCGTGCACTGCGGCTACCAGGACCACTACATGATCATCTTCGGGGGCTGCAACTGCGTGGATCTGCGCGACAAAGAGGACCACGGCGAGGGCCCTCAAGCGCCCTATGCCACCGTCGAGCCCTTGACCGACGACGTGGACAAGCTCCCCTTCATCCTGGCCAACACCGGCGTGCAGCGCCACTCGGGCGCCTTCCACGCCGAGCCGCGCCGTCACTGGGAGAACGGCGACCAGCTGCGCATTGACGGCTTTGCCCGCATGGGCGAGTTGGGGCGGCTGGGCAAGAAGGCCCTGTTGTGTCAGGATTGGCGCCATCTGGGCGAGCTCATGAACGAGAACCACGCCCTGTCATGCGAGTTGACTGGCTGCGGCGAAGCGAACGAGCGGCTCATCGAGGCCGCGCTGCGACATGGGGCGCTGGGGGCCAAGCTGTCGGGCGCTGGCCGTGGCGGCACCATCATCGCTCTGCACGAGGACCCGGACTGGATGGGCGAGCGGCTGTTGGAGGAGGGCGCTGAGCGCCTCATCCGTTTCTCGCCCGGCCCCGGGCTGACTGTCCGCCGGATGTAGCGACCCACGACCGGGCGCGCGGCGCATGCCCGGCCGCTTCACCACCCATGATTACCTTCCTGGCTCCCGAGGCGCGCGTTCCCCGTCCCGGCAGGGGCGAGCGTCTCGTCCGCGCCCTGCCTGACCTCATCCACGCCGCCTACTCCCGCCTGCCCGAGCACTCCCAGGCGCGGGAGCGCGTGGTGGAGTTGAACCACCAGTCCCTGACGATCGCTCGTTCGCTCCGTACGGCTCTGCCCGACGAACTGCACGAGTTCTGGGATGCCTACGCCGGCTGGTTCGCGATGTACTCCGTCGCGCCGCTGCTGTCCAACATGACCGTGGCCCAGCAGGCCATCGCCGACCTCCCCCCCGACCGGGCAGTGATCCGTGAGAACTGGGCGCGGCGCGGTTGGTGGTCGGGACGCGAGGACCTGCAGGCCGCGATGGGCGAGCCGCTGGCGGCGGCCGGCTGGCGCGTGCAACTGCACCCCGGCGCGGCGCTGCGGTACCTGCGGCACGCTGTGGTGCAGCATCAGGCCGGGGAACAGGGCGAGCGCGAGCTGCTCGAGCTGGCCCGCGCCCAGCGTCAGGCCCCTTCGCCCAGCACGGCCCCCTGCGACATGCTCTGGCTATCGGTCGGCGCCTCGGCCGTGGACCTCATCACTGCGCTGACCCCTCCCCTGGAGCGCCAGGGGCTGTCGGGCGCCATCGTGGACTTCGACTACTTCGGCTCGCGCCAGGCTCTGGAGCGCGCCGCCACACCCCATGTCCCCCTCGCGGCGCTCCTGCGGCCGGACGACTTCAGCGATGCGCGCGGCTGGCGCTTCGTGACGGAGGTCGGCTGGGAGAGCATCGAGCGGGCGTTGCCCCCTGTGCCGGGCTTCACTCCCGGCCAGCAGGCGGCCCTAGCCCGGCGGCTGCGCCTGGTTCTCACCCGCGACGCCCCGGTCTGGCGGCTGCGTAGCCTCGCCTCCCACCGGGCCCTGGAGGCCTACCAGCCCAAGGTCGTGGTCGGCTACCACACCTACGGCCCGGTCATGGCGCCCACGATCATCGCCGCCGAGCGCCTGGGGATGCCGCGCCTGTGCCTGCAGCACGGGGTCATCGGCCCGCGCTACCTGGCGCTGCCCTGCCTGCCGTATGACGAGAAGCTGGTCTTTGGCGACTACGCGCGGGGGATCATGCAGCAAGCCTGCCCGGGCCTGCGGCTGACCGTGACGGGCCACTCACTCCACGACGCCGGCCAGACCCCGCCCAGGGTCTCGCCGGAAGTCCAGGCCCTCCGCGCCGGCGTCAGTGGCCTCGTGGTGCTCTGCACGCAGTTCAACGAGCACGTGTACTTCCAACGTCAGAACTGGTGGATGGAGGGCGTTGCGGAGGCCTGCCGCCGTTTGGGAGCGCGCCTGGCCGTCAAGCAGCACCCCTCCGACACGCCGGTGAACATCCGGCTGTACCGCAAGCTGCTGCGGCCGGGCGACGACAGCGTCGTGCTCATCCCCCACGGCCAGCACCGCCTGGACGAGCTGCTCGTGGCCTGCGACCTGATGATCACGCGCGACTCCACGGTCGTGTTCGAGGCCAACCTGTTCGACCGGCCGGCGGTGACGATCAACCTGAGCGCCGACGACGAGGAACTGCCCTATGCGGCGACCGGCGGGGCGTTGGGCGTGTACCGCTACGAGGACATCGGGACAACCATCGAGGCGGTGCTGCGCGAGGAGAGCGTGCGGTGGGAGTTGGCAGAGAAGCGGGCCAGCTTCCTGGCCCTACACACCGGCCCGGGCGACGGCCAGGCCACTGCGCGCATCGTGGACATCATCGCCCAGTGGGCCGACCACCGCCGCCCCAACCGCTGACCCCAATCCCCAATCCCTAATCATACACCAACAGCACGTTGCTGAGCTTACGCTCGGGCCTGGTCACGAACTCCCCGTTGGAGTACAGGGCGCTGGAGGAGCCGCCGTCGAGGTTGGCGGCCTGCTTGCAGTTCAGGCGCAGCATGATGTTCCCGAGCTTGTTGAGGCTGATCCTGCTCCCCACCGTCACCAGCACCAGCCGGTTGTCCCATGTCAGGCCCAGAGCACTACGGCGGGCGCTGCCGAGGACCGCGCGGTCCCGGAAGCCCTCGAGGCGCGGGTGCAGCCACAGCTTGCCGTCCCGGACCAGGGTCGGCCCCGTGCAGATGGCGTTGTAGACGCCCTCCCAGCCACGGTGGCGGCCGTAGGTGCCGCTCTGGTAGCGGAAGGTCAGACGGCCTTTGGCGTCCAGGGAGATCGTGGTGCCCCAGCGCCCGTCATACAGCATCTTGCCGTGGCGCACAATCGGGCCGGTCGGTGTGCCATTGAGCAGGTGGAAGTACGTGCCGTTGATGGCCACGCGCGGCTGGTAGTGCCGGACGATTCGGTAGAAGTCTTCGAGCGGGAAGTACCCGCGCGTCGGGTCGGCGTTGGCCGCGAAGCCGGGCACGAACCGCACGTGCTCGGCGCTCAGGTCCACCGTGACGATGTTGACGCCCACCCCGCCAATGAGCTGCCAGGTGCGCACGACGTGGTCGCTGCGCTGCTCGCGGCTGTTGCGGAAGGGAGGGGGCTTGTAGATCATGGCCGCCTCGACCTGACCGGGGGCGGACGGCGTGAGCGGAGGGGCGACTACCGGGGTGACTTGAGCCCCCTCTCGGGGCTGGTAGGGTGTGAGGAGCAAGCCCCCGCACAAGACGATGCCTGTTACGACCAAGATGGTGATGCGCGCCAATCGTTTCATAGGGCTTCGACCGCTTCCGTGACGTGGGCTACGAAGGTCGCCACACAAAATCCAGATTTACTGCACTTTCCTCCTTCTATCTATATAGAGTATTCCCTGTCGCCGACCATTCCATGTGCTTTGTGTGACTCTTGAGCAGCCGTTGCGGTGCTCCGTTGACCCCAGGATCACACTATGGCGGAGTCGGTAGCCAGCACAAGCGGGAGAGTTGCATGGTCCGGTGGCTCAGGGACCTTTGGGGGGACGAGATGGGCATGACCAGCGTTGAGTACTCACTGCTGTTGACGCTGATCGTGGTCGCGCTCCTGGTCACGTGGGAGGGGCTAGGGTGTCATGTGGGCTGGACTGTCTGGCGCGTTGTCGGCCGTCTGCCCTTCGCCCGATAGACGTTTTGACGACCGCCGCGACGTGGCAGCACCGACCTCACGAGAACTCCGCGATGGCCTTCTTGGCGAGTTCGGAGGCGTCGGGCCGCTTGCCGGTGGCAGCCTTCTGCAGCAGCGCCATCCCCTCGGCCTTCTTGCCCGTCTTCACCAGCGTCCAGCCCATGTGGTACTGGACTATCTCGTTGGTCGGCCAGACCTTGTAGACCCCCTGCAGCACCCTGAGGCCCTCGGCGTAATTGCCATCGCGCACCAGGGCCCATCCCAGGGTGTCAATCACCGCAGGGTTCTTGGGGGCCATGGAGGCCGCCTTGCGCGCCCATGCCACCGCGGTGCCGGTGTCCTGGCCGCGGTCGGCCAGCAGCAGCGCGATGTTGTTGGCCGAGGGCAGGTTGCCAGGGTTGATGATGAGGGCTTCGCGGTAGTGGGTGATCGCCTCATCCTCGAGCCCCGCCTGGTGCAGAGCGCTGGCGGCCATGAACTGCATCTCGTCGGAGTCGGGTGCCAGCTTCGCCACCTCGCGCGCCTGAGGTCCTACCTGGTCCTTCCTCCCGCCGAAGAGCAGCATCTGCGTGTAGGCGGCGCGGATGCGGACGTTCTTGGGCGATAGCCGCACTGCCCTCCGGTACTGCTTGTCGGCGTCGTCAAACCGCTTCAGGATGGTCAGGGTGTCGGCGTAGGCCCAGACCACGTCAGGGTCCTTGCCGTGGCGCTTGACCGCGGCCGCGAGCAGCGGCTCGGCCTCCGGGGCGCGCTTCTGCACCATCAACACCCGCGCCAGCAGCTCGATGGCCTGGGGGTTGTTCTGATCGCGCTGCAACACCCGGCGGACCAGTGGCTCGGCCTGGTCGGCCTTGCCCTCCTCCATCAGGGTCCGACTCAGCAGCAGCGCGGAGGGAGCGTACGTCGGGTCGAGGCTAACCGCCTTCTCGAGGGTCTGGCGTGCCTGTTGGCGCTGCCTCATGGCCGCGTAGGCGCGCGCTAACAGGTCGTAGTTCGCGGCCGTAGGATCGGCCTTGACCCGGTCCCGCGCCCGAGCCAGCGCCTCGGCCGCGCCATAGCGCGCCACGTCGGCGTCCACCCGGGCCTGCGGGGCGGACTGCTGCCGACGGCCGCAGCCGCAGGACAGCAGCACGGCAACAATCAGGATGGAAGCGGCAATGGGTCGCCTCATGGCAGCGCCTGCCTCGGTGCGGATGTCTCGGCGGTCATTGTACCATTTGGCGGCCTCGGGTGGAAGACCTGCTGTCGCGACCCCGCGGGGAGAGGCCGGTACGCCCGACACTCCTGTCGGGCGACCTTGGTGTGCCCGACAAGAGTGTCGGGCGTACCCGGCGTACCCGACCTGCCCGACAAGAGTGTCGGGCGTACCGCGCAGCGGGCGGTCCCCGATCCCCAAGAAACACAGGCCCCCTCACCGAGGGGGCCTGTGCTGGGTTGCTGGGCTTAGTCCCGCTTCTTGCGGAAGTACGGCTTGGGCCGGCCGCTGTCGCCCGACTCGTCGGCGCGGGCCTCCGGGCGTCCGCCCCCTCCGCCACTCCCGCCGCCACCGGGGCGTCCCCCGCCACCGCCGCCGGGCCTGCCGCCGCTCGATCGTCCGCCGCCGCCGCCACGCGAGCCGCCACGGTCGCGGCTCGGACCGCGATCCGGTCGCTCTTCGTAGCCCTCAGGCTTGGGGAGCAGCTCCTTGCGGCTCAGGCGGATCTTGCCCTCCGGGTCCACCTCGATGACCTTCACCTGCATCTTGTCACCGACGCGCGCCACGTCTTCGGTCTTGCCGACGCGGTCCCACGACAGGTGGGAGATGTGCACCAGGCCCTCACGGCCGGGCAGCAGCTCGACGAAAGCGCCAAAGTCGGTCGTGCTGGTGACGGTGCCGTCGAAGACCTCCCCCACCTCCACGGTGCGGGTCAGGTCGTAGATGGCCTGCCGGGCGGCCTCCACGCCGTCGGGGTTGGTGCCGAAGATCAGCACCGTGCCATCGTCTTCCACGTCAATGTTGACCTCGTACTCTTCCTGCATGCGGCGGATGTTCTTGCCGCCGGGGCCGATGATGAGGCCGATCTGCTCGCGGTTGATGCTGATGGAGACCATGCGTGGGGCGTAGCGGGACAGCTCCGGCCGCGGATACGGGATGGCCTCGGCCATGACGTCCAGCACCTGCAGGCGCGCCTCGCGGGCCAGTTGCAGCCCCTCGGCCAGTACGTCTACCGACACGCCCTGGGTCTTGGTGTCCATCTGAACACAGTTGACGCCCTGGCGGGTGCCGGCGATCTTCAGGTCCATGCCGCCCATGAAGTCCTCGATGGCTTCGAGGTCCACCAGCAGCTTGGGCGACGCTGCATCCTCGATCATGCCGATGGAGATGCCCGCCACCGGCGCCTTGATCGGCACACCGGCGTCCATCAGGGCCAGGGTCGAGCCGCAGACGGCCGCCATGGAGGTTGAAGCATTGGCCTGCAGGACCTCGGAGACCAACCGCACGGTGTAGGGGAATTCCTCTTCAGGGGGCAGGACGCGCTCGAGGGCCTTCTTGGCCAGGAAGCCGTGCCCGATCTCGCGGCGGCCGGTGGAACGCAGGCCGCGCACCTCGCCCGTGGAGAAGGGCGGGAAGTTGTAGTGGTGCATGAACCGCTTGTACTCTTCTTCTTCCAGCGTCCGCACCAGCTTCTGGTCGCTGACAGCGCCCAGGGTCGTGATGGTCAGCACCTGGGTGACGCCGCGGTTGAACAGGCCGGAGCCATGGACGCGGGGGAGCAGGCCGACTTCGGCGGAGATGGGCCGGATCTCGTTCAGACCGCGCCCGTCCGCCCGCCGGTTCTCCTGGAGCGCGAGCTGCTTGAGGAAGGCCTTGATGACCATCTCGAAGGCCTCGTCCAGGTCCGGCTCCATCTTCTCGAACTGCTCGCCGTACTCGGCGACGATCTCCTTCTTGAGCGCGGTCAGGCCCGCCTGGCGATCCAGCTTGTCGGCGTCGAGCACGACATCGTGGATGCGCGTGGCGTACTTGTCGCGGACCAGCTCGACGATCTCGGCGCGCGGCTCCCAGATGAACATGTCCGCCTTGGGCTTGCCGGCCTTCTGGCGCAGCTCATCCATGGCTGCTCGCACCGGCACACAGGCCTCTTCGGCCAGGCGCAGCGCCTCGACGCAGATGTCCTCGCCGATCTGGGCGCCGTCCATCTCGATCTGCACGATGCCCTGCGGCCCGGCGGCGATGACGACATCCAGCTCGGCTTCCGCGAGCTGCTCGAAGCTCGGGTTGACGATGAACTCGCCGTTCAGGCGCGCCACGCGGGCAGCCGCCAGCGGCCCGTCGAAGGGCACGCTGGACAGATGCACCGCGGTCGCCCCGGCGATCATCGCGACGATGTCGGTGATGTTGTCGTTCTCGGCGGACAGGGGGGTGATGATGACCTGCACATCATGCCGCAGCCCGTGGGGGAGCAGCGGCCGGATGGGCCGGTCAATCTTGCGGGAGATGAGGATGGCTTCCTCGGAGGGACGACCCTCGCGCTTGAAGAACCCGCCGGGGATGCGTCCCACGGCGTACATCTTCTCTTCGAAGTCCACCCGCAACGGGAGGAAGTTGGCCTCGATGGGGTCGGGAGTGACGCCGCAAGTGGCCAGCACGACGGTCTCGCCGTAGCTCACCACCACGGATGCGTTGGCCAGTTGGGCCAGCTTGCCGGTCTGGAACTTCAGTGGACGACCGGCGAAATCCACTTCGACTTCATGGATCAAGAGGGTTGCCTCCTAGTGCGGACGAGGAGGCGGAGGGAAGACACCGATGAATGATGAACGATGAAGGATGAGCGGGGACCCCGAAATGGCGGCTCCCACTCATCATTCATAATTCATCATCCACCGCTCTCCGTCTTCCACCTCGTCCGGATGTGTGTGTACTGACTGCCCCGGGGCGAAAGCCCTCAGGGCAAAACGCACAGGCTACGCCCCCCTAGCAGGGGCGTAGCCTGAAAACCGACTGGGTGCGTGTCGCCATCGTCCGTCCACTATCTCCGCAGCCCCAACTCGCCGAGCAGAGCCCGGTAGCGGTCAATGTCCTTGTTCCGCAGGTAGTTGAGCAGACGGCGGCGCTGGCCGACGAGCTTGAGCAGCCCGCGGCGCGAGTGATGGTCCTTCTTGTGCTGCTGCAGGTGCTGGGTGAGGTACTCGATCCGTCCGGAGAGCAGTGCAATCTGCACGGCCGGCGAACCGGTATCCCCTTCCTTGGTGGCGAACTTGCTGATGATCTCCTGCTTGTCCTGCTTGTCCAACATCGAAGGTATGCCCCTTCCCATGTCGAGCCGTCGCGTGGACAGGCGTGTCCCCACGCCCGCAACGCGGCTCGTGCCGCAGCGCTTGGATTGGCAACGCCCCAAGGCGTCCACCTGACCGCCAGCCGGGGCAGCGCCGGGACGGCGACTGTCTCAGCCGGGGTAGCAGAGCGACGTTGTTAGTATATCACAGGGCACAGAGGGTGTAAAGGTGGGGCACAACGCATGCTGGCTCTACCCGTCGCGCTCACGCACCGGGTTCGCTGGTGGCAGAGACTCCTCAACGACCTTCCAGCGCCCATCTTGCAGTCGGAACCGGAGCGACGCGTCTCCCTTCCGGGTCCACTCACGGGACACCCAGCAGCCCTGTCTGCCTCGCTCGTCGAAATGGAAACTGGCTACCACATCATTGCCCTCCATGGTGAAGGACGGGCTGCCGACGCGGCACGAAACCACAGGGGTGCCCGTGTGCACCATCCGGCTCCGTTCGCTCTGCCGTCCAGAGACCCATCGCCGGAAAGCGACGACAACCTGCTCCCGCACCTTGGCCGGTACCGTCGTCCCGACCACCGAGATCCCCTGGGCGGCACTCGCGCTCGCCCCTTCCGGCTCCACGAGCTGCCAATGACCGTCCACTAGCCTGAATTCCAGCGAGCGGTCTGCGTCCGAGATCACGATGCGTCTGTTCGGGCCGTCGTACCTGACGCCGGCCCCCAAGCTCTCAGCCACGAAGCGGAGGGGAACGTAGGTGATGGTGTCATGGAGAACGGGCGGCGTGGGTTGCGCGACCGCCCGCCCGTTTACCCAGGCCTCCTTGCTGCCGACGGCCAAGCAGATGGTGTCCGTTCCACGTACGGCGCTGATCCGTCCGCCCGCGTAGGTGACGGTGGCACCAAGCCCCTCGAAGACCGCACGCATCGGGACCATCGCAGTATCGCAGACCGGGAAGGCGGCGCGACTATCGGGTATCGCCGGGATGGCCAGACAGATGCAGAACAGGACTGAGATGATGCCCACAGCCAGACGGCGTTGCGTCATCACTACCCCTCCTTGTCCGACACTGGCGGCTCTAGACAAGGATCGTCTCTTCCCGCCCCGGCCCCACCGACACCATCTTCAGCGGCACCCCGGCCAGGTCGGACATGCGCTCCACGTACGCCCGGGCGTTGGCCGGCAGGTCGTTCAGGTTCCGGCAACCGGCAATGTCGGTCTGCCAGCCCGGCAGTTCCTCCCACACCGGCTCCACTTCCGCCAGCAGGTCGAGGTTCCCCGGCATCATCGTGAGCGTCTTGCCCTGCAGCCGGTACTCGGTGCACACGCAGACCTTCTCGAAGGGGTTCAGCACGTCCAATAGCGTCACGGCCAGGTACGTGGCCCCGTTGATCCGGGCCGAGGTGCGCAGGGCCACGCCGTCGAGCCAGCCACAGCGGCGCGGGCGGCCGGTGGTGGTGCCGTACTCCTTGCCGCGCTCGCGGATGAGTTGCCCGGTCTCGTTGTCCTGCTCGGTCGGGAAGGCCCCCGCCCCCACGCGGGTCATGTAGGCCTTGTTGACGATGATGACGTCGTCAATGGCCGTCGGCCCGGCGCCGGTGCCCAGGCACGCCGCCCCGGCGACAGGGTGCGAGCTGGTCACGAACGGGTAGGTGCCGTAGTCCAGGTCCAGGTAGGTCCCCTGCGCGCCCTCGAAGACGATGTTCGCATCGCGATCCATCTGCTCGAACAGCAGCGGGCGGATGTCGGCGACGTACTTGGAGAACACCGGCACGTACTGCCAGACGTCGTCTACCACATCGTCCACCGCCAGGGGCTCGGCGCCGTAGAGCGCGGCGATGATCTTGTTCTTCTCGGCCAGCTGCCCGGCGACGCGCTGGCGTAGGATGTCCTTGTCCAGCAGGTCCCACATGCGTACCGGCTGGGGCATCCGGGCGGCCTTGTCGGTGTACGTCGGGCCGATGCCCCGCAGGGTCGTGCCGATGACGCTCTTGCCGCGTGACTCCTCCTGGAGCCGATCCAGGACGATGTGATAGGGCATGATGACATGGGCGTTGCCGCTGATGCGTAGACCCTGGCAGGAGACGCCACGGTCGCGCAGGCCCTGGTATTCCTCGGCCAGGCACTTGGGGTCAATGACCGTGCCGTCGCCCATGAGGCTCAGGACGCGATCGTGCAGAATGCCGGACGGGATCAGGTGCAGCTTGAAGGTCTCCCCGCCCACGACAACGGTGTGGCCGGCATTGCTGCCGCCCTGGTAGCGGACCACCACGTCGGCCTGCTCGGCCAACAGATCGGTGATCTTCCCCTTCCCTTCATCTCCCCATTGTGCGCCTACGACCACGGTGCACGGCATTGGCGTACCTCCTACACTGCGCTCAGGCGAGCGCGCACGACAAAAAGGGCTCAAGGGGTGCCCTTGAGCCCTTCGGTCTCACGTGTGCACGGGCCTTGCGGTTCCCGTAGAGTTCTTATAGCACAGGGGCTGGCCGAAGTCAAGGAACGATGCGGGCGCGCCCGCAGCGGCCCCGACTACTACCCTCCGCCCGGGGCCGGGGCCGTCGGGGCCGCCGGGCCGGGCGCTACCGGCGCCGGGGTCGGCCCGGGCGCAGGCGTCGCGCCCGGCTGGGTGCGCAGCTCCGGGTAGATCGGCTGGTTCAGCTTCACGCTGTCCCGGTAGCGCTTCAGGTCCTGCAGCAGGTTCTCCATCCGCACGATAAGCTGATCGAGCGTGCTTTCACCGGCGATGGCCTCGTAGCACTCCACCTCGCCGAGCTGTACCCAGCGGTCCGAGCCCCAGTTCGTCGTGATGACCAGCCGCAGGTAGCGGGCCTCGACCGGGATGAAGTCGAAGGTCTGCTTGAGGGGCTTGTTCACCAGTTGCCCGCGCTTCACCAGGGCCCACGGGCCGTCCGCAGTCGTCGCGGATACGTACACCTCGAAGTCCCGCGCCCCACGGCCGATGAGTGTGGACTCCGTCGTGGTCGGGTCAATGACCACGCGGCTGATCAGACGGGTCTGCACCGGGTCGCCCGGCAGCGCGAACACGATCCACTGCGGATTCGTGGGGCTGGGCGGCATGTTGGAGGACCAGCCGTGCGAGTTGGCCGGCCGGTAGGTGCCGGTGACATACTGGCCGTCAATCAGGTTGGTGACCTGCCACTGGGGCACCGGCTGCTTGAACTCGTCCACCATCTGGCTGGAGAAAGACACGATCTTGCCGCCGTTGGCGGCCAGCAGCAGGTCGGTGCTGCCGGCCGTGAAGCCGATATCATTCTGCGCCCAGGCAGCGGCGCACGACACCAGCAGCAGGGCAATCACGAACTGAGTGCGAGGCATGGCAGTGAACTCTCCTTGGGCTCGGTGTGCGCCCGGGCTGGCCCGAGATGCTTACGGTTGGGCGGCCAGGGGGTACTGCTCGGCGAACACGACCTTGTCGTTGTGGTACACCTCGATGGTCGCATTGCCGGTTAGGATGACATCCCACTCGCGCGAGGCGCCCGGATCGAGGCTACCGCCGCCAACCTCTACGCCCCGCCCGGTGTCGTCGCTCTTGACGATCTGGATCTTCTGCCCCCGCTGCTTGCCTGTCGCGGAGACCTTGACGGTGAACTTGCGCTCCTTGTCGGTGGCTGCGCGATAGCTGTCGTCCTGCCGGATCTCCACCACGGGGTCCTCGGCCAACTCGCCGCCGTTCTCGGGCTCGGTCGTCGTCTCGGGGGTCTTCTCCGGGCCGCGGCTGACGCTGACTTCCACCGCCGTGCCCGACTCCACCTTGGTGCCGGCCGGGATCGCCTGGCTGGTAATCTGCCCCTGAGGGATCTCGTCGTGGTAGACCTCAGTGATCTCCCCGACCTGCAGCCCGCCCTCCTGGAGACGCTCGGTCGCCTCGGCCACGGTTCGCCGGCGCACGTCCGGCACCGTGACGGTTCGTTTGCCACGTCGGATCACTAGGTTAACCTGGGTCTCGGCCTCAACGGACTCGCCGATGTCGGGCACCTGTCGCATGACGGTACCCTCCAGCGAGGCGTCGTCCTCCTCGTAGGTTACCTTCCCCACCTTCAGGCCGGCGCCCTCGATGACGGTGGTGGCGTCCGCCAGCGTCATTCCTTTGACAGACGGAACCTGCACTTTCCTCGGCGTCTGTCCCGGATAGAACGCGGCCTTGACCAGCAGGATCACACCGATCAGCGCAATGACCCCCACGACGACGGCCAGGGCCGTGGCCGCGGCCACGCTGCCCGGACTACGTTCCGGGGCCCGGCTGGGGCCATTCATGCGGGTCGCCGAGCGCACCGGCGCGGGCGCGGGAGTGACGGACTCAGCCGCCACGGGCGGGCCGACCGGTATCTGGGTCGGGCTCAGGCGCATGGTTGCCTCGTCGCCGCCGGGGGTCAGCACCCCGGTGCGGTCCAACTCCACCCCGTCGGCGATCTTCTCCAGGTCCACGAGCATCTCGTCGGCGCCGCGGTAGCGCCGGGTCAGCTCGCGAGCCGTGGCCTTGTTGATGACATACTCGGCCGAGGGCGTGACATTGGGGTTGAGCGCGCGCAGGGCCGGGGGACGCTCCCGCACGTGCCGGGCCGCGATCTCGGCGGGGCTGGCGCCTCCGAACGGCGGGCGGCCGGTGATGCACTCGAACATCACCACCCCCAGCGAGTAGATGTCCGACTGCGCCGTGGCCGGCGCGCCCTGGGCTTGCTCGGGTGAGATGTAGTACGCCGTGCCCAGCACCAGACCCGAGTCGGTCAGGCCGCCCTCGCCCACGGCCGCCGCGATGCCGAAGTCCGACAGCTTCACCCGGCCGTCGTCGGTAAACAGGATGTTGTGGGGCTTGACGTCGCGGTGTACCAGGCCCTGCTTGTGGGCATACGCCAGCGCGCGGGCGCACTGGATGCTGACCTCCAGGACCTTGCGCTGCGGCAGCGGCGCATACTCCTTGATGATGCGCTTGAGGTCCGGCTCGGGCAGGTACTCCATCACGATGTAGTACGTCTCCCCGTCCACGCCGGTGTCGTAGATGGAGACGATGTTGGGATGGTTGAGCTTGGCCGCCGCATGGGCCTCGCGGCGGAAGCGGGCCAGCACTTCGGGGTGCTCGGCCATCTCGGGGCGCAGGATCTTCACGGCCACCGGGCGCTCCAGCACCGTGTCCAGGGCCTTGTAGACCGTGGCCACGCCGCCCTCACCGATTAGCTCGTCGAGGCGATAGCGTCCGGCGATCAGAGAACCGACCATGCTTGATTCACCACCTTCGCCGTCCGTGTCGGGTGCGGCTCAGTGTCAGTGTGTGCGATGGAGACTGCGATCATGGCAGCGACACACGGCCTGTCGCCGGGGCTGGTGTCAGCGGGCACGCTCGAGCAGCAGCTCCAGCACGCGCCGCGCGATCGGCGCCGCGGAGCCCGAGCCGCTGCCACCACCCTCCACGATGACGGTAACGACCACCCGGGGGTTCTCCGCCGGGGCGAAACACGTGAACCAGGCGTGGGGCGGGCCCTGGGGGTTCTCGGCCGATCCCGTCTTGCCCGCCACGGTCGTCATGTCGAGCGCCGCCGACCGCCCGGTGCCCTTCTCCACCACGTCCACCATCATCTGCGTGACCTGCGCGGCGGTGGCGGCAGTGACGCCCTGGCCCAGGTCCTTGGCCTTCCCCCGCTCCAGTATCCGGCCCTGCGGCGTGCGGACCTCGGCGAGCAGGTAGGGCTGCAGCACATGGCCCTTGTTCGCGATGGTGGCCGTCAGGCGCGCGATCTGCAGCGGCGACAGCAGCGTCGCGCCCTGGCCGAAGGAGGCCTCGCTCAGCGCCACCTCGCCCTTGAAGCCCCGGAAATCATACAGACGCCCGCGGGAGCTGGGCAGCGCCAGGTCCGCCTCGTCCAGCAGGTGCATCTGCTTGGCGTACTGGATGAACCCGTCAATCCCGATCCGCTGTCCCAGCTTGGCGAAGGCGATGTTGCACGAGTCCCACATCGCCTTGTCCAGATCGAGCTTGCCGTGCCCGCCGCCAATGCGGCAGACGACCTTGGCCCGGGCGATACGCTCGGTGCCGCCGCAGGTGAACGTCGTCTCCGGTGTCGCCACGCCCAGGTCCAGGGCCGCGGCGGCGGTGAAGATCTTGAAGACCGAGCCTGGCGCATACAGCCCCTGGATGGCCCGGTCCAGGTGTGGCGAACCCGGGTCGAACCGGAAGAGGTTGAACTCCTCGATGTTGGACATGACCCGTACCGGGTCGAACGAAGGCGTGCTCGCCAGCGTCAGGACTGCGCCAGTGCGCGGGTCCAGCGCCACAACGGCCCCGCGCCGCCCGCCCAGCTCCTGCATCGCCAACTCCTGTGCCGCGGCGTTGACGGTCAGGATGATGTCATTGCCCGCCGGCTCGCCGCGCAGCAGGTCCTCCCAGGGGCTGGAGTACGTGCCCAGGCCGAACAACGGATCGCGCAGGCCCTTCTGCAGCCCTGTCTGGGCGTTGTAGCCAGTGAGGTGGGCGAAGTCCTGGCCCTCCGGGTAGGTAGACTTCCACCGTGCACCCTCACGCTCACGCCCCAGGATCGGCACACCGTCGGACGTGTACAGCCGGCCGGGCTCGACCCGTTGGGTCGCCTGCACCTGGCGCGGATTGTTCGGGTTGGCGTTCAGGCGGTCGGCCACGATGACCTGCCACCAGCTCAGCAGCAGGATGATCGCCGCGAACCCCACGAGGGTCAGGCGCATCAGGCCCCGGATCGGAGAGCGGAAGTCAGCCACGGTCGGCCTCCTCCCGCGAGATCGCCAGCAATAGCCCCAGCGCGATGAAGTTGATCGCCACGGACGTGCCGCCGTAGCTGACAAAGGGCATGGTGATGCCCGTCAGCGGGATCAGGCGCAGCGTGCCGCCGGCGATGATCAGCGTTTGCAGGGCGAACACGACCGCCAGACACGTCGCCAGCAACATCCCGAACTGGTGGCGCGACCGCAGGCCGATGGTGAAGCTGCGGATCGCCACCAGCACATACACCAGCAGCAGCGCCAGGGCCCCCAGCAGCCCCATCTCCTCGCCAACGACCGGGAAGATCATGTCGGTGGCGGCCTCGGGGATCAGTTCGGGATAGCCCCGGCCCAGCCCCTGGCCGCTCAGCCCGCCGGAGCCCAGCGCAAACAGCCCGTGCAGGATCTGGTAGCCCCGCCCGTCCGGGTCGGCCCACGGGTTGGTCCAGGCCTCGAAGCGGATATGGATGGTCGAGTTGGCCGGTGAGGCGTAGTACGCGGCAGCCATGCCGCCCAGGAACAGCAGGCCGGCCAGCAGCGGATAGGTCTTGCGGCCGGTGGCGACATAGCTGATGGCCACGAAAAGGCCAAAGAACAGGACTGCCGCGCCGAAGTCATGCTGCACAACGAACGTGGCCAGGAAGAACACGACCACGAGCAGCAGGGGGCCCATGTACTTAAGGGCCGGCAGCGTGAACCGCCCTGCCTGCCGCACCTGGGTCTGGATCATCTCGCCCTTGGCCGCCACGTAGCCCGCCAGGAAGATGCACATCAGGATTTTGGCGACTTCCGTGGGCTGGAAGACGAAGATGCCGGGCACCCCCAGCCACAGCCGGGCCCCGTTCTTCTCAATCCCGAAGACCATGGTGACGATCAGCAGCGCCAGCGCCCCAATGCCCGCCAGGTACTTGTGCCGCGCCAGATCGCGCTCGTCATCTACCGCGAAGTATGTTCCCAGCATCAGCGCCAGCCCCAGCATCATCCACAGCACCTGCTTGGAGCCGAGGATCGGGTCTATGCGCCACAGGGCGATGATGCCCAGCCCGCACAGCGCGGACACCAGGGGCAAGAGCAGATGGTCGCGCCGGTCGCTCCCCACCCGCAGCAGCAGGCTCGCGAGGATGAAACCGCCGCTGACGGCCGCCATCCGCAGGGCTCGCAGCGGCGATTGGTGCAGGGCGGCGCACACGAGCGCCAGCCCCAGCGTCGAGATGATGGCGCTGAGGATGAGCAGAGTCAGTTCCAGACGGCGAGTGGCGGAAATCGTGGGCTCCCCTTAGCGGGCGCTGCGATACTCGAAACTGACGGTCCCGATGGCGATCTGGTCGCCGTTCCTGAGCACGATGTCCTCGGTGACGGGGCGGCCGTTGTGGAAGGTGCCGTTGGTGCTGTTGCGGTCGCGGAGGATCCGCTGGCCCTGCTGCAAGAAGATCATGGCGTGGTGCTGCGAGCAGAAGCGGTCGCTCACCACCAGCCCATTGTCCGGCGCGCGCCCGATGGTGACAGCCGCGGTCAGGCTCAGCACCTGCTCGGCCTGCAGGCCCGACTGGCCCGGGTCGCGGACCACGAGGCTGGCCAGAGCCGGCGCGACGGCCGGGGCCCGCGCCGGGGTGCTGATGGGCGCCGCTGGAGCTGGTGTCGCGGCCACAGGCGCCGCAGGGGGCGCCGCGACGGGAGTCATCACCGGGGCGCTGGAGGCGACAGGGGCAGGCACTGCGCCGGCCCGCGCTGCCACCGTCGCCGGGGCTCTTGTCCCGGCCGCGACCGGCGCGGCTCGCTCCGCCCGCATCTCCACCACCAGGGACCGGAAGGCCCAGTAGACGAAGTAGTACACCAGCCCCAGGAAGAGGTACCTGCCCAGCAGCATGATGATCCCGAAGTAGGCGTCCAAGGCGGGGTCTCCCAGGATGCGTAGCGATCAGCGGTCGTGGAACCGCAGTTGGACGAAGCCGACTTCCACCAGGTCGCCTTCACGCAGGGGGGCGGCCTGCACCTGTTCGGCATTCACAAAGGTGCCGTTGGCGCTCCCCAGGTCGCGCAGCATGTACTGCACGCGCTCCCAGACGATCTCGCAGTGTCGGCGTGACACGGCCCCCTCGCCGATGACGATATCGCAGTCATTGGCGCGGCCGATGACATTGCTCTCTCCCAGCGGGACCTGCCGCCCGACGTGGGGCACGCCTGCCTCAGCCGCCACATAGGCCGGCGGGCGCTCGCCAAACCCCGCCCGCACGCGCATCTCCCCCGCCGGAACGTCCTCCGCCACACCGACCGTGAGAGCCAGGTACGGCCCCAGCGTGACGCGGGCCTCGGCGGCATACTCCTGCAGGTCGCCAGCCAGCTCGGCCTCGAGCGCCGGCCCGACCGCCTCGATCTCCCGCACGTCTGCCAGGTTCAACTCCACCACGTAGCAGTTGGCGGCGAGAGCCCCGTCGGCAGTGCTGACGATCGAGCTTTCGAGCGCCTCGCGCAGGGGGGCCTTCAGTTCGGCAGGCTGGAGCTTCTGCGGGAACAGGCGACTGAAGGGCCTCTCGATGGCGGCTTGCAGGGCCTGTTCGACTTTGCGCAGCACGGGCAGGTTCTCCTCGGGCCGACCGGAACGAAAGCGACGCACACAGGGGGCTGCGGGCTGCAGGAAGTATAGCAGAATGCCCGCAGGGGGGCAACGGGCGGCCAGAAGGGCGGTGCGCGTAGGTGGGTTCGTCCTCGAACCCACACGTGCGGGTTCGAGGACGAACCCGTCCACCAACACGCCCCGCCCCAAGCCGTGGCTTGAGGCGTATCCCCGCGTCGCCTATAATGGGACCCGGCGGTCCCGCCCGCATCCGCGTCAGAAGAGGCCTTCACCCATGCGCCGACCTCGTTGCGTCCTGCCGGCCCTCCTCGCCCTGTGCTTCGCCAGCGCCTGCTCGCTGTCGCTGGGAGAGGAGCTGACCCGCCACGGGTCCTGGGCCGCCGCCCAGGCAGCCTCGCGCGCCTCCGGCAAGTTCATCTTCGTCTACATCTACGAGCACAACCAAGAAGGCTGTCTCGCGATGGAGAACACCTTCAGCGACGCAGTCGTCGTGCGCGCGCTGCAGGGCTACGAGATGCTGGCGCTCAACGGCGACACCCGCCAGAACCGGGACTTCTGTGAGCACTACCGCGTCGGCACGCGCTACGATGAGGGCAGGGCGGGGACCGAAGACGGGCGGATGGCTTTCGCCGCCATCCCCGCGTTCCTGTTCCTGGACTACAACGGCCGTGAGTACTACCGCACGTACGGCTCCTACGCGCCGGACACGTTCCTGCTGCTACTGGGGCAGGTCGCCCGTGTGATCGAGATGCAGTGCGCGCTGGCGCAGCGCCCCCAGGACGCCCGCGTACACGCGGACCTGGGGCGGCTGTACCTGGAGATGGGCCGCGCGCCTCTGGGGAAGCCCCTCCTGGAAGCGGCGATCAGGCTGGACCCCGATAACAACACCGGGGCGCGCGCCGACGCCGAACTCGACCTGACCATCCTGTCCATCCCCGCCGACCCGGTGATGGCCCTCCGCAACCTCGTCGCCTACCAGTTCAACCACCCGGAGACCAAGCGTCTCTTCGAGATCCACTTCTACATGGCGGTCGCGCAGTTGGCGGCAGGGCGCGAGGACCAGGCCGAGAAGATCCTGCTGGACTTCGCCGCCATCCCGCCGTTCCTGAACGACGACCACGGCCTGCAGGGCGTTCAGTACGGCTACCTGGCGGAGAAGGACGGGCGCCAGGTGTGCTTCTGCGATGTGGACAGCATTGACCAGGCGCGCCAGAAGGTCCGCGACGCCAAGGAAGACCCGGACAAGTGCCGTTTCACCCGCAAGGCCATCAACCCCGACTACCGGAACCCCTGGACGGAGAAGGCCGACCTGCTGCTCCAGCAACTCCGCGCGGAGCAGCAGAAGCGGAAGCCTGCCCCTAAGTAGCCGCCAGCGTCTGCAGCAGGAACGTCGCCACCACCTGCGTACAGGCTACCAGGTTCTCCACTGTCACGTACTCATGTGACGAGTGGGCCGTCCCCCCTACCCCGGGCCCATACAGCACCGTCGGCATGCCGAAGAGCGCCGCCGGATGGGCCGCATCGCTCCAGGCCGTCATGACGTCATAGGTCGGCTCCTGCCCCGTCGCCTCGCGGAAAGCGCGGTCAAAGCCCTGGACCCACGGGTCGTCGGGGGCCTGGCTGTAGGGGATCAGGTCCTTGACCCACTCCAGGCGCGAGGGGTGCGCGGCCAGCCACTCATCGGCGGCTTCGGCCGCGCGAATGATCTGCTCGAACTCCGCCCGGATGGCCGGTCCGCCATAGGCGCCGCCAGCCTGCCGGCTCGCCTCGGCCTCCTCGTAGGCATACACCGCGTTCAGCGACAGGTAGGCCGCGCCCGGCACCACGGCGGGGTGGACCCCGGCGCGCAGGATGCCCAGGTTCACGCGGCTCTCCGCCCGCGCCGCTTCCCGCCGGCGCTTGAACTCATCCACGCCCTGCTTGACGATCAGGGCCTTCTCGATGGCGGAGACCCCGGTGCCGGCGGCGGCGTGGCCCTCCTGGCCCTCCACGAACAGATCGGCCGTCAGGCATCCCCCGCAGCCCATGGTGAGTGTGTTGCTGTTGCCGTCGAGGAAGACGGCCACGTCGCCCGTGTAGCCGGCGTCCAGACAGGTCAGGGTCCCGGCGCCGCTCCCGTTGCACTCTTCGTCCACGACGCTCTGGAAGATGATGCGGCCGCGCAGGTCGCGTCCCGAGGCCAGCAGGGCGCGGATCGCGCTGACACCGACGGTGATCCCGCCCTTGCAGTCGGACGTGCCGCGGCCATGGATGCAGCCGTCGCGCAGCTCGGCCGACAGCGCGTCAGGCATGTTGTCTATGCCGACGGTGTCCATGTGGCCGTTGAGCACGACGGTGGGCCCGGGCGCGCCGGAATCCCAGCAGGCGACCAGGTTGGGGCGCCCGCTAAAGTCACGGTTGCGGGGGCCGAGGAGTCCGGTGCGCTCGTAGATGTCGGCGGGGCAATCGAGGGCGACGACCCGGGCGCCCATGTCCTGCAGGAGCGGCCGGAGGAGGTCCTGCCCGGCCCGCTCGCCGCCCGGCTGCTGATCGCCGCTGTAGGGGTTGGTGGTGTTGATCCGCACCAGGCTCTGGCAGAGCGCGACGATCTCCGGAGCCAGGTCCTGGATGCTTCGAACCAGGTCAGTCATGAGCAGTCCTCCATGCAAGTCCACCCGTCGGGGGCTGTTTGACAGCCGCCCGGCCTCACGCTATGCTGAAACAGGTTTCAACCGCGCGGCCAGGGAATACTGTACCAAAGCGATGGCAGACTTCACCACCGGCCGCCTGTTGGCCTCCCGTTATGCTGCCTGGGCCCTGCTGAACCTCCTGGTGGGGGGACCGGCGCTGGCGCTCCTGTCGGCCTATGACGCGGCTTCAGACGGTACACTGAATCTGCAGTACCCGATCTTCAGCACGCACTGCTGGCTGGCGCTGATGGGCTGGTGCGTGCCTTCCGTCTTTGCCCTCGTCTTCTGGCTGTTCCCGATCCTGAAGGAAGCCCCGCTGGGTCGCAGTCGCATTCCCTCGCTCTGTCTGCTGTTCCTGGTGCTGGCCACCCTGGGCTTGCCGGCGTACTTGTTCCTGTCCCACAGCGGGCTCTCGTCGCTGTTCATCCTCCCCGTGGTATGGGGGCTGTACCTGGTGGCGGGGATACTCTACGCCCTCGTGGTGTGGCAGCTGACCGCGCGCACGTTGCGCCCGACCGCAACCGATCTGGGGATCCAGGCAGGGGCGGTCTGGCTGCTGCTGGTGCTCGGCGCACGCGTCGTCGCGGCCCTGGGCGCGATGGCCAGCGGGCGGCATGAGTTCCTCGCCTCATCCGATGCCGCCATTCGCCTGGCGATGCTCTTCGGCTTCGTCGGGAATACGGGCCTGGCTCTGGCGGCGGCAGTCGCGCCGTCCTTCCTGAAGACCCCGAACCCGCGGGCCATGGTGCTGAGCAGCTTTCGCGTCTACAACGCCGTGGTGGCGATCTGGTGCGGGGGGGCCGCCTGGGTGCTGCCTTACCCGTTTAGCTGGGGGCGGCTGCTGCTCACACTGGCCGGGTTCGGGTTTGCGTATGGGGTGCTGCGGCTGCTCACGGACCTGCGCCTGCCCGAGTTGCTGTTGCTGCCGGCCAGCACACTGCGCCGCACGTTCACCCGCACTGCGCTGGCCACCGGCGCGATCATGATGATGCTCGCCGCACTGGTCATCGCCCTGATCGGTGTCTGGAGCGCCGCGACCCTGGCGCAGGCACCGTCGGAACTGGTGAGCCTCCCCATGCACCTGATGACCGTGGGGTTCTTCGCCAACCTCGTTCTCGCCCTCTATGTTCCGACCTGCGGGCCGCGCTCGATGGTTCACGTCAAGGGGGTCATGGCCTGGGGAGCCTACATCCTGCTGACCGCCTGGCTCATCGCCAAGCTCGCAGTCGCGATCCTGGGCATGATCAGCAAGACACCGATGTGGCCGGAGCGCTACCTGGTGGGGTGGACGGTGGGCGCGGGGATGGTGCTTCTGTCGCTCTGGCTGCTGTCGGCGCTCTGGGGCAGCGGGCGCAAGCGCCCGCCTGACTAAGGCACAGCCTGCGTGGGCGGGCGTGTCCTCACGCCCGCAAGGCCCTGCGCGCGTGGGGACACGCGCGCCCACGCGACTTCCTAGGTGCCGCCATGTCCGGGCATGGCCCGGTGGTACTCCTGCAGTGACTTCACGTTCAGACCGCCGCTCCGCACCGCCTCCAGCCCCAACACCGCCACCATCGCCCCCGCCATGGTCGTGATGACCGGCACGTGGTACAGAACTGCCTCGCTCCGGATGGCGATCTGGTCCTCGCGCGGGGCCTGACCCGCGGTCGGCGTGTTGATGATGAGCTGGATGCGACCGTCGCGAATCAGGTCAATGGCGTTGCGGCCGTGGGCCTCACCCACGCGCTGGATGACCTCGGCCTCCACCCCGCTCTTGCGCAGCACGCGGGCGGTGCCGGCGGTGGCCACCAGGTGGTAGCCCAGCTCGCTCAGCCGCCGGGCGATGAAGATGAGGTCGCGCTTGTCGCGGTTGCGGACGCTCAGGAAGACGGTGCCGCGGTCGGGCAGGTCGTGCCCGGCGGCGATATACGCCTTGGCGAACGAGGCGCCGAACTCGGGATCAATCCCCATCACTTCGCCGGTGGACTTCATCTCCGGCCCCAGCAGCGTATCCACACCGCTGAACTTGCTGAAGGGGAAGACTGGGCACTTCACCGACATGTGTTCGGGCTCGATCTCCTCGGTAAAGCCCAACTGTTCGAGGGTCTGCCCGGCCATCACTCGCGCCGCCATCTTGGCCAGCGGCACGCCGATGGCCTTGCTCACGTAGGGCACGGTCCGCGAAGCCCGCGGGTTGACCTCCAGCACGTAGAGGTCCTCGTTCTTGAGGGCGTACTGGACGTTGAGCAGGCCCTTGACCTGCAGCTCCATCGCCAGGGCGCGGGTGTGCCGCTTGATCTCCTCTAGCTCGCTCTCGGCCAGACTGAAGGCCGGGAGCACGCAGGCCGAGTCGCCGCTGTGGATGCCCGCCTCCTCAATGTGCTCCATGATGCCGCCGACGACGCAGCGCTCCCCGTCGGCGATGGCGTCCACGTCAATCTCGATGGCATCCTCGAGGAACTTGTCGATCAGCACCGGCTTCTCGGGTGAGGCCTCCACCGCCGTCTCCATGTACTTCACCAGGGCCTCGTCGTTGTACACGATCTGCATGGCCCGGCCGCCCAGCACGTACGACGGGCGCACCAGCACGGGGTAGCCGATGTGGCGAGCGGCGTCCAGGGCGCCCTCGACCGAGGTGGCCGTATCGTTCTGGGGCTGGCGCAGGCCGAGGCGCTGCAGCAGGTGCTGGAAGCGCTTGCGGTCCTCGGCCAGGTCAATGCTCTCGGGGCTGGTCCCCAGGATCCTGACCCCGGCGTCGGCCAGGCCCTTGGCCAGGTTCAGCGGCGTCTGCCCGCCGAACTGGACGATGATCCCGTAGGGCTTCTCCTTGTCGCAGATGTTCAGCACATCCTCGAGCGTCAGCGGCTCGAAGTACAGCTTGTCGGAGGTGTCATAGTCGGTCGAGACGGTCTCGGGGTTGCTGTTGACCATGATCGTCTCGAAGCCGTCCTCCTTGAGCGCGAAGGCGGCATGGACGCAGCAGTAGTCGAACTCAATCCCCTGACCGATGCGGTTGGGGCCGCTGCCCAGGATGATGATGTTCGGCTTCTCGGAGGCGCGGAACTCGTCCTCTTCCTCATAGGTAAGGTAGAAGTACGGCGTGTAGGCCTCGAACTCGGCCGCGCAGGTGTCCACCAGCTTCACAACCGGGGTGATGCCAAGCTCCTTGCGGTACCTGCGCACCTCGTCGGCCTCGGCGCCCAGCAGCTTGCCGATCTGCATGTCCGAGAACCCGGCGCGCTTGAGGTGGCGCAGATAGTCGGCGCCCACCTGTGCCAGGGCTGTGGCAGAGCCGGTGGGGAGCGGTGTGGGAGCGGTCACCGACCGCGACCCCTCTGGC
>JAJFUB010000069.1 GCA_021372615.1 bacterium
GTCCGGCCGGGAGAGCAGGACTGTGGCCGGGGTGCGCGCGGGAGCCTCCCGGGGGATGTCCACATTCAGCGTGACGGTATGCCGCCCCGGCTGCCAGGCGCTCGTCTTCAGCTCCTCGGGCGGTGCAACCGCCCCGAAGAGGTCGAAGTCATGGTCCCGTACCTGGCTATCCTCACCCAGGCGCAGGATGAGCGCATAGTCGGCCGCCGGCTTCTGGGGCACATCCAGCGTCACGGTCAGCTTCGCCGGCGCGCCAGGGACGAGGGGTGACGGGTCGGTGCGCAGGTCAGTCACCGTGGCCGTCTGGGCAGGCGCCACGACCGGATAGCGCACCGACCAGAACCAGTGCCACAGGCCGTTCCCCGAGGCGAAGGGCCGTGCTGGGACGAAGCGCGTGTCCTTCGTGCCGGGCTTCATCCAGTCCGGGTGCACTCCGGCGTCACTCTGGCCGGTCCACTGGTCGTCCGTGGGGATGATCGTCCGGCTGCCGTCCCGACCGATCAGCACCAGTTCCGCCAGCAGCCCGCGACTGCCCACCTCGTAGATGTCCTCGACCTGTGCCGCCAGGACGTTCTCGCCGGCCCGCAGCAAGTCCGTCGGCACCTTCACCAGCCGCGCCGGGCGCTGAATGCCGCCGTTGTAGCTGGCGTCCCGCCAGACCTCCCGGGCGTTCAGGTACATCACGCCCCGGTCGGCGGCGACCGCCATCAGCCAGGCTTCCTTGACCTGCGCCGGGTCGGCGACCTCGAAGCTGCGGCGCATGTACCGGCGCTCGGGCTCGCGATGGGGCAGCACCAGCGAGGGCTCGACCCAGATCCACATCGCCTTCCAGGTTGGGGCGAAGGACATGGGCAGCACGGGCTTCTCGCCCAGGACCTTGACTTCGCTCAAGCCGATCTTCGCCTGCGCCGGACCGCGCAGCAGCAATCGGATCGCCCGCGTCCGCACCGGTTTTGCCGGCGCGATCGTGGTCGGCTGGTCGGACGGCCCGACCGGGCCCATCGCACCCTCGACGTCGTTCCACTGCCCGCGCCAGTCGGGCGGGAAGGCCCGCTCCACCTGCAGGGCGTAGCTCGTGATGGGCTTGAGATCGCTGAACGCCCCACCCGTGAACTGGCGGAACTCCACCTGGCTGATCGTCACCGGGAAGCGCCACTCCAGCCGCAACCAGACCTGCGTCGTGTCCAGGTCGGAGGCCCTCGGCGCCACCGGCGGCAGGGGCGTCACCCAGCCTGTCTCGGGCTTGCCGTCGAGCACGAAGGTGGGCCGGTAGGCCATGTCGGGCACGGCCGCGACCGCCGTAGGCATGGCGCCCCACTCGAAGGCGGTGAGATCGGCCTGCTGGGCGTAGCAGGCAGTGGCGGTCAGCAGCAGCGTACAGAGGGAGATGGCGCGCATGGGGCACCTCATCCGGGGTCGTCACGTTATCTTCCGCGCCCTGTCGGGAGGAACCTGCGCCGGCGAGCGGGCAGGCCGTGCTGGCCCCCGGGGCGAAATGACCGTTCGCTTCGAGCCAACTCACTGTCCGTCCGGAGAGACCCGCCATGCCCACCCGCCTACTCGTCGTCACCTCGCTCCTGCTCGCCACCGCCGCCGTCCTGGCCCAGCCGGCTGAAAACTGGCCCCGCAAGAAGTTCATCGAGACCGGCTGGGACCAGCCCGACACGGCGCGGTTCCGGCAGAATCTGGCCGAGATGGACAAGACCCCCTTCGACGGCGTGGTTGTGGTCTGTACGGGCAAGACCGCCGAGGGCAAGGGCATTGGCCTGCGAGGCGCCTTCTGCCCCGACGCCTGGCAGGAGGCCTGGTTCCAGACCTGCCTGGAAGACCTCCAGGCCACGAAGCCGACGCACCTGAAGGACAACTTCATCGCTCTCGGCGCCAACCCGGGCAATGTGGACTGGTTCGATGACGCGGGCTGGAAGAACGTGGTCGAGCACTGGCGGATCGCCGCCCGACTGGCCAAGCAGGGCGGCATGAAGGGCCTGCTCTTCGACCCCGAGCCGTACACCAAGGGCTTCTCCCAGTTCAAGTACTCCATGCAGGCCGGCAACGCGCAGCACACGTTCGCCGAGTACTACGCCAAGGCCCGCGAGCGCGGCCGCCAGGTCATGGAGGCCGTCAAGAGCGAGTACCCGGACATGACGCTCTACTGCTACTTCATGAACATCGCCAACTACCCGGCGGCCGGCCAGCCCGACCCCGTGCAGGCCCTCGCCGGGGCCGGCTACGGGCTCTACGCGCCCTTCGTGGATGGCTGGCTGGACGTGATCCCGCCGACGATGACCGTCGTGGACGGCTGCGAAAATGCCTACCTGTTCAGCAGCCGGATGCAGTATGTCGAGGCGGCGCTGAAGATCAAGGGGGCCTGCCAGTCGCTGGTGTCCCCGGCCAACCGCGCCAAGTACCGCGCCCAGGTGCAGGTGAGCTTCGGCATCTACCTGGACGCCTACGTGAACCCCGAGGGCAGCACCTACTACCTCGGCCCCAAAAACGGCTCGCGCCTGAACCAACTGTGCGCAAACGTGGGCAACGCGCTGGACGCCGCGGATGAGTACGTGTGGGTCTACGGCGAGAAGTACCGCTGGTGGCCGACCCCCAATGGCGGCGTGAAGCCGGAGTCCTGGGAGCAGGTCATGCCCGGGACGGACGCCGCGCTGCGCTTCGCCGCGGACCCGGCGGGGGCCGGGCGGCAGGCGATGGCCCAGGCGAACCTGCCCAACCTGGCCCGCAACCCCGACTTCGGCGCGGACAAGGCCAAGGGATACACCGGTGCGGAGATCGTGTACAAGGAGGGGGGCTTCCCGGCCGGCTGGGGCTTCTGGCAGGAGAACACCACCGGCACGGCCGGCTGGGACCGCACCATGGGACACGCGGCGCCGGGCGCCGGGCGGGCCTCGCAGGTCACCGGCGGCTGCTTCACCCAGGAGATCGGGCCAGTCCAGCCCGGAGAGCGCTACGCCGTGCAGGCCTGGGCCCGCGCGCACGGCCGGGGCAATGTCTCGATGCGCCTGCGCTGGCAGACGGCCGAAGGACGCTGGATCCACGAGCACCTCGACCGGCTGGTCTACGGCACCGGCGTCCGCGACGAGTGGCAGGAGCTGCTGGGCGTGGCGGAAGTCCCCGAAGGCGTCGGGAAGCTCGTCATCCTGCTGGGCATGGGCGGGCAGCCCTCGGCGGAGGATGTGGCCTGGTTCGACGACGTGACCTGCGTCAAGCTGCCCTGACGCGCCTCGCCAGATCCGGCGGAACCCAAGAAAAGTGGACGCTTCGGGCCTGTTGGGGCGTCTTTCCGAGGAACAAAGGGTTCCCACGCCGGTCTGAACCAAGTACAATGGCCGGGTTCGGCGGCGGCCGGGAACCGTCTGCCGTAGGCAGGCAACAGTTAGGGTAACGCACAACAAGGCGCGGTGTTTCCGCAAGCGCCCGCCGGGGTATGATTGCTGTAAGTCCCGTTCGGCGAGATGCCTGTTGTTGTGCGGCGACAATGATTGGAGGGCAATCGCAGATGATACGTTCCAGACGCGCCGGGTTCACACTGATTGAGCTGCTGGTCGTCATTGCCATCATCGCCATTCTGGCCGCCATCCTCTTCCCGGTGTTTGCCCGGGCGCGAGGCAAGGCCCGCCAGTCGGCCTGCTCCTCGAACATGAAGCAGCTCGCACTGGCCATCATCAGCTACACGACTGACTATGACGGCCAGACGTGCTACTGGAGCTTGGACCCGCTCGGGGCCGTCCCCAACAACCCGACGTGGGACCAGCAGATCATGCCGTACATGAAGAACGCGCAGATCCTGACCTGCCCGGACAACAAGTACAACGGTGAGAGCGGCACGGTGCCCAATCAGTCCTCCGGCCCCAAGCGGGGCTATGCGCTGCCTCGCTATGTCAGCGGCATCAACCAGGACGATCCACCCAACGTCGTCGCGACAGTCCTGCTGACCGAGAAGGGCGCCTATACGCCGGGGACCCTCAGTGACGCGGCGGTGGAGCATCCGCGCCAGTCGGGCAAGGGGCTCTTGTACCCGAGTGAGGCCTTCCGCCACAATGGCGGCCTGAACTTCGCCTTCCTCGACGGCCACGTCAAGTGGCAGAACAACGGCTCGGGCCCGTTCACCAGCAATGGCGACGGCACGTGCGCCACGGCCTCCGACTGGGAGCCGATGAACGGCTCGCACATTCCGGGCCACATGGAGTACCCGGAGGACTGGCCGGCGGGGACGGACTAGCGACATCGCTCCGGTCGTTCCGACGGGTCTCCTGACCAATCAGGCAGGCGGCCTCGCCTGCTGCGGTGGGCGAGGCCGCTTTCGTTAGGGGCGGGGGAATGAGCAGCGTGTAGCAGGCGTCTACCTTGTGAGGCGTAGGTTGCCTGAGGAGGTCAATCGCGCATGACCCGCCGTCAGCCCCGCGGCTTCACGCTCATCGAGCTGTTGGTCGTCATCGCCATCATCGCCATCCTGGCCTCGATCCTCTTCCCCGTGTTCGCCCGTGCCCGCGCCAAGGCCCGGCAGTCGGCCTGCCTGTCGAACCTGCGGCAACTCGGCACGGCCATCGCCATGTACGCCGACGACTTCGACGAGATGCTGCCGCTGTGGTCACTCGCCGGGGGCGCTCCGGATGGCTCCGGTCGTGGGGCGCCGCCCGACTGCACCTGGGACACGCAGATCCTGCCGTACATGAAGAACACCCAGATCCTCATCTGCGGGGACAACCCCTACGGCCGCACGTATCGTTCGTACGCCATGCCGCGCTATGTCAGCGGCCAGGCGCTGGGCGTCTTCCCCAACGTCACCGCGACCGTGACGCTCTTTGAGAAGGGGCACTACCCGCCGGGCGCGTGGGAAGATGCGGCCGGGGAGAACTTCCACCAGTCCACGAGCATGAACCCTACGCCGCAGTACTTCCACTTCGGCGGCAAGGACTTCCTGTTCATTGACGGGCACGTGAAGTGGTACACGGCGTCGTCAGGCCCGTTCGCCGAGAACGGAGGCCCTGGCGGCGAGGCCGGCGACTGCGAGGCCGTGGGCGAGCATCCCACGGGAGACTGGCCGGCGTAGGGACAGGGGGAAAGAGAGAAGAGGGAAAACAGAAGAGAGAAGAACGAAGGACGGCAGAGGCCATCGGCGTCTCGTCGTGTCCGGCAACTCACATGGCCCGCGCACTCTTCCTTCACTCCAGCTTCTTCGCCAACACCCAGTCCCGGCGCGACCCGCCGCGGTCCAGGTACACCTCGAAGACCTCTCCCCCCTCCGTCTCGACGCGATAGGCGTTGCGGTGCCGTCGCCGGTACCAGGTGCGTGTCACCTCGCCCGCCCCGAAGCCCGCATCCACCCATACGCTGACGATCTGCCGGATGACGTACCGCTGCCCGCGCCACGTGAAGGCCACGGGCACACGCAGCGCGCGCTCGTCGTCGCTCAGTTCCACCTCAATGCGCTCGCTGATCAGCTCCGTACGCCGCCCTCCTCTCCTCTGCGCGTGCCCGTGTGCCCGCATCGCTCCGCGATGCGATTCGCTGACATCGCGGAGCGATGTCGGCACGCGCTTCCCTTCGCGCTTGCTTGGGGCGCCTCCTGCTCCGGGCAGGTCTCACCTTCCCGGCGCAGAAATGCCTGCGGTTCAACAGGGAGGGCGCCACATGAAAGTCTTCATCACGGTAGACATGGAAGGCATATCGGGGCTGGTGCGCTGGGATGCCAACGACCGCCAGCGCGAGCGGGAGCTGATGACCGCCGAGGCCAACGCCGCCATCGCCGGGGCGTTCGCGGGTGGAGCGACCGAAGTGCTCGTGGGCGAGGCCCATGCCAACATGCGCAACCTCATGCCCGAGGCGGTGGACGAGCGTGCCCGCTTCTTCTCCGGCGAGCCCAAGCCGCTCAACCACATGGGCGGTCTCGACGAGAGCTTCGGCCTGGCGCTGCTGATCGGCTACCACGCCCGCGCCGGCGCCCGGAATGCCGTCATGTGCCACACGTACGACCTGCACATCCACCGGCTGGCGTTCAACGGGATCGAGGTCGGCGAGCTGGGCACCGACGCGGCGTTGGCCGGGCACCTGGGCGTGCCCATCGGCCTGGTGGCAGGCGACCGCGCTGCGTGCGACGAGGGCCGCGCGTTGCTGGGCGACATCGAGACCGTGGCGGTCAAGGACGGGCGGGGGCGCTATGTGGCGAGTTGCCTGCCCCCGGCGGTGGCGCGGCAGCAGATCACGGAGGCCGCCGCGCGCGCCGTGTCCAGCGCCAGCCGCTTCCAGCCCTTCGTCATCCCCGGGCCGGTCACGTGCGAGGTCGAGTTCACCAAGCCCGAGTGCGCCGACATGGTTGAGCCGTTGCCCTTCGTGGAACGCACGTCCGGGCGCGAGATCCGCTTCGTCCAGCCGGACCTGGCCCAGACCTTCCATGTCTTCAACGCCCTCAACTTCCTGTCAGGGCGGGCGTGATGCTCGACGAGGAGAAGTTCCGCAACTCCATCAAGGCCGTCATCATCCGTGACGCCCGCGTGCTCCTCACGGTGAACCAGGACCCGTGGGGGGAGTTCCTCCTCCTCCCCGGCGGCGGCCAGCGCTTCGGCGAGACTATGGCTGAGGCACTGCAGCGCGAATGCCGTGAGGAGCTGGGGTGCGCGGTCATCGTCGGCGACCTCCTGGGCATCCGCGAGTATATCGGCGCCCACCACGAGTTCGCGGCCCACGACAGCGACGTGCACCAGGTCGAGGTGATGTTCCGCTGCGAGTTGGCGCCCGGCTGCGAGCCGCGCACTGGCGACCTCGCCGACGACGAGGGCGACTGGGCGCAGACGGGAGTGGCGTGGGTGCCGCTGACGGAACTGCAGGATCGCCGCATCTACCCGTCGGTGCTGAAGGAGTGGCTGCCGGCCCTGCCGGAGCCGGAGCGGCGGTACTTGGGGGATGTGAACTGATGCCCGACTCCATCATCATCGTCCCGTATGACCCCGAGTGGCCGCGCCTGTTCGCGGAGTTGGGTGCACGCCTACGTCGGGCGTTGGGGCCTGTGGCGCTGCGCATTGACCACATCGGCTCCACCTCCATCCCGGGCATGGCGGCCAAGCCGGTCATTGACGTGGTGGTGTCGGTCGCCAGCTTCGAGCCGCTGGCGACCATCGGGGCGCCGCTTGAGGGCCTCGGCTTCGTGCATCGGGCGAGCAACCCGGACCTGACCAAGCGCTACTTCCGCGAGGCGCCCGGGGAACGCCGCACACATATCCACGTGCGCCGCGCCGGCAGTTGGTCGGAGCAGTTCGCACTGCTCTTCCGCGACTACATGCGCGCCCACGACGCGGACTGCCGGTGGTACGAAGCGATCAAGCGCCAACTGGCGGAGCAGTACCGTGACGACCGCCAGGGCTACACCAACGCCAAGGCGCCGTACCTGTGGGAGATCATGCAGAAGGCGGACCCCTGGGCCCAGGCCACCGGCTGGACGCCCGGCCCGTCGGATGCCTAGCCGTCGCCAACACCCAGTACCCAATGCCCAAGCCCTAACCCAAGGAGATGATCGTTGTGTCCGAACCTCGCAAAGCTCGTCTGGCCTTCGTCGGTTGCGGAGGCTTCACCACTGCCTCGATCTTCCCGTGCCTGCCGCTGTCCCCGCGCATCGAGATCGTCGCCGTGTGCGACCTGCTCGAGGAGAAGGCGCGGGCCGCCTCGCGGCTCTTCAACGCCTGCCCCGTCTACACCGACATGCACAAGATGCTGGATGAGATTGAGGTGGATGGCGTGTTCGCCATCGGCCCCGCGCCGACGCAGTACGCCGTCGCCCCGCAGATCATGAAGCGCGGCCTTCCCGTCTATGTCGAGAAGCCCTCGGCCAACACCTCGAAAGAGGCGCTGGAGATGGTGAAGATCGCCGAAGACAACGGCGTGTGGGGGCAGGTCGGGTTCATGAAGCGCTTCGCACCCGCCTATCAGATGGCCCAGAACATCCTGCGCAAGCCGGAGTTCGGCCCGCTCAACATGCTCAACTGCAAGTGGGGCCAGGGCGCGTACCCGCGGATCTGGGGCATTGACTCGGCCCAGCGCGCGTTCCTGATCGGCCAGTGCTGCCACCTGATGGACCTGATCCGCTACTTCGGCGGCGACGTGGCGACCGTGCAGACCATTTTCCGGGAGCCGCCGCAGAACCCGGCCGACCCGCACGAGTCCACCCGTTGCGCCTATCTGACCAATGTCACCTTCGCAAGCGGCGTGATCGGCTCACTCAACCTCAGTAACATGGAGACCGGGAGCTTCCGCGACCTGGAGGAGAAACTCGAACTCATCAGCATGGACAACGTCGTGACCGTCCATCGCGTGTCGCACGTCAACTGGCGCCGCGGCGACGAGTGGGACGAGACGCCGACCAACTCCGGTTGGTACTCGTATGACTACGACTCCCGGGGCATGAGCGTCCGTAGCTCGCATGCGGCCAACGGCTACGTGGGTGAGGTGCAGCACTTCGCGCTCCGGTGCCTGGGCGAGGCCGACAAGGGCATCTCGGGCGATCTGATGGACAGCGTGAAGTCGCTGCAGATCGGCGAGGCGATCTACGAGAGCGCGATGAACGGCGGGAAGGTCGTCCAGGTGAAGCAGGGGGCGTAGACGCAGCGGGGTGGGTCGCGCCCGGCAGGAATGGCCCAATCAGCGACGAAAGGGTAGGCGACGGTTACATCGCAGGTGAAGGGAGCGCTTCCGATGTCCAGGCCGCTGACGCTCGCCGCCGTGGTGCCGGTCGTTCTGCTGATGGTGATCTCCGCCGGGCACGCGGACCTGCCCAACGGGTTCCGCCCGAACCCGCGGGCTGCCCTGTGGCACGAACTGCTGTGCGTTGGCCAGGAGTTGCCTCGCGTCGGTGACTTCGACGGCGACGGTCGCGACGACATCGCGATCTTCGTGCGCGACACCAAGCCGGAGCCGGGGCGCGGCGACTGCGGCGTGGCCTTCTCGGGGCTGACGCGCTTCACCCGGGAGATCCAGAAGTTCCACGACATGCTGTGCGTGGGGAACGAGATCCCCGTCATCGGCGACTTCGATGGCAACCACCAGGATGATGTGGCCGTGTTCGTGCGCGACACCAAGCCCGAGCCGGAGCGCGGGGCGGTGGGCGTGGCGCTCTCACGGGGCAGCTACTTCCAGGAACTCGCCAAGTGGCACAAGCACCTGTGCGTGGGGCAACAGGTTCCGCTGGCGGGCGACGTCAACGGCGATGGCCGCGATGACATCATCGTCTTCGTCAAGGACTCGCCCGACCCCAATCCGGGACCGGACTCCATCCCGCAGCAGGCCGGGAATGTACTCGTGGCCCTGGCGCGAACGACCAGTGGCTTTGAGCGTCCCGTCGTCTGGCACAACTTCTTCTGCATCGGCAACGAGGTGCCGAAGGTGGCCGACTGCGACGGGAATGGGAAGGCCGACATCCTCACCTTCGTGCCGGACCGCGGCGAGGTCTATGTGGCCCTGTCGGACGGCTCACGCTTTGGCCAGTCGCGAGTGTGGGCCACCGACTGGTGCCACCAGGGCGAGATCCCCGAGGTGGGTGACGTCAACGGGGACAATCTGGCGGACCTGATCGCCTTCGGCCGCACGCCCCCACAGGGCGTCTACGACCGCAACGTCGGCTGGGTCTTCACCGCACTCAACCAGTTCCTGCCGGCGCCGCAACACTTCGGGGCCTCGGTGCAGCGCCACGAGTACTTCTGCGTGGGCAACGAGACGCCGCTGGTCGGCGACTTCAACGGCGACCGGAAGACGGACATCTGCGCGCTCGTGGGCGACACGCAGAGCTCGGGCATGCGCGGCAACGCCTATGTGGCCCTGTCGAGCTTCGGGCAGCAGCGCACCTGGCGGCTCAAGCTGGATAGCATGCACCTCAACGGCATCTCCGAGGACCCGCTCATCGGCCCGAGCGGCGATGAGCCGTACTTCGTGGTCGTACAGTTCCGCTCGCGCTTCAACACGGCGGGCTCCACGCGCGCGTGGCAGGGGAACACGCCCTCCGAGTTCGTGAGCAACCAGAAGGCGCACACGGATGTCAACATCCCGGCCGCCATGGGCCAGTGCGACTTCCCCAACGTGGCGAGCTTCACCATCGCCGACGGCTGCCGGCTGCAGCGGCCGGAGGTCCTCGGCGCCATCGTCCTGGGCCTGGAGCATGACTTCAGCCCCTGGTCGGACATCACCAACCTGGTCAGCCGCGCCATCAACGGCGCGGTGGCCCCGGCGCTCCGGAACCTGGTCGAGACCCGGCCGATTCCCATGACGCCGGAGGCGACGCAGCAGCTCATCAACGACGCTCAGAACCTCGGCCCGCAGCTCATGGGCTCCATGAACCTGAGCGCCTGGGATCTGATCGGCTTCCTGTTCAACGCGGGGTTCGACGCGGACGACTTCGTGGACTACCACGCCTTCCTGTGGCTGGCCGCCGACCCCGAGACCGAGCGGTACCTGCAAGCGCCCACGAGCCTGCCGCGCAACGTGCACTTCGGGGTGCTGAAGGATACGCGCTACGTGCAGGGCATGGCCGGCAACCTGGACTTCGACGGCGGCTCCATAGACTCCCATGCCGCGGGCGCCTCATACACCGTCTACGCCACTCTGAGCCTGCAGCCGTAGGTGGCGACGGGCCAACGCTCGGCCCCACGACACGCAAGCAGGGATTGGCGCGAGGATAGCGAAGCACCGAGGGTCGCGTGCGTACCTAACCGCAATCAGTCGGAGGCAGTCATGGCTGACATCAAGTTCTCAATCCGTGAAGGCATGGTCCCGGGGCGCAATGTCATGGAGCGCTTCGAGCTGCTGGCGCAGGTCGGCGTCGCCGGCTGCGAGATCACCAATAGCACCAGTTGGGAGGACGTCGAGGCGGTCAAGGCCGCCGCGGCGGCCACAGGGGTACAGCCCAACATCTGGTCGGCGAAGGACCTTGCCGTGCTGCAGGCCGATGCCGGGGCGCGCCGCGAGGCCATCGCGTCCTGCCAGGAAGCCCTGAAGATGGCCGGGCAGGTCGGCGCGGTCGGCTTCATTCTGCCCCCGCTCATCATGTGCAAGATGCGCAACCTGCCGCGCATCAATGACCTGTCGCCGCTGATGAGCACCGCCGAGGCGGAGCGGAAGCTCCTGGCCGAGATCATGAAGCGGGACCTGGCGCCCGTGGCCCTCGAAGCCGGCGCGGACGTCGTCATCGAGCCGCTGAACCGCTACGAGCAGTGGTGGCCGTGCAGCCTGCAGCATGGGATTGACATCTGCGCCGATGCCGGCAACCAGGGCGTCTGCATCATGGCGGACTTCTTCCACATGAACATCGAGGACGCCAGCTACTACGACAGCATCAAGGCGGGCGGCGCGCTCATCAAGAACGTGCACCTGGCCGACAGCCAGCGCCTGCTGCCCGGCTGGGGCCACACGGACTTCCACCCCGGCTTCAAGGCCCTCAAGGAGATCGGCTATAGCCACTATCTGGGCTTTGAGTGCGGCATTCCCGGCGACTTCGCCGAGTGCGTGAGCAAGTCCATGGACTACTGCCGCAAGGTGTGGGACGAGGCGTAGAGCTTGAGCGAGAGAGTCGCGGGGTGCCCGCATAGCGGGCGGGGCCCCGCGACCTCTGCCGACGCCTCGTGGGGCGCCGTCGGCCCAGACTGCTGTGCAGTCTGACGCCGGAACCTCACTGCCCGCCCCTCACCTCCCCTCCAGGTACACCCGCTTCTCGCCGTACTTCGCCAGCGATGCGTCTACGCGCTCCAGCACGTGCTTGCGCCGCTGCAGCAGGCCCCGCAGCTCGTCGCCGGATACCCACGGACCAACCTGTTGCGTGAAGTCGGCCTCCGTGCTCCTCCGCAGGGCCTCGATCGTCCGGCGCGAGAAGCGGCGGAGGCGCTCGAAGTCCTGCGCGGGCTGAGACGAGGAGCCAAAGCCCTCGGCGTTGTCAATGAACCACAGCCTGCCGGTGCGGTCGGCCAGGATGTTGCCGCCCGAGAACCGGTCCATGTTGGTCTGCAGGTAGTCGAGGATGAGCATGTCGCAGACCTGGCACGCCTTGTCGAGGTCGGGGAGGCTCGTCTCCACATCGTCCAGCCGCGCCAGCCAGGTCAGCGCCCACCCGCGCGCGCCGGACCCAACCGGGTCGCGCGCCTCGTTGACCCACTGCTGCAGTGACCCGCTGACCAAGTCGTCATGTACGATGACGCGCCCCAGCGGCCCGCCCGCTTGCCGGAGCACAGATAGCGGCAGGCGGCGCTTGACGGTCACCGGCACATGCCCCATGCCGCACAGGCGGTCAATCTCGTACGCGGCGATCTCATACGCATAGCTCTGCGAGCTGTACTGGTGCGGCTTGAAGGCGCACTTGAAGCCCTTCGGAGTCCCATCCTCCAGCCGCAGCTTGTACTTGGTCATCATGCCCCCGTAGAGCGGCTCGGGAGTGCCCTTGACCGGCGCGCTCGTGAGCAGCTTCTCCACCTCGTCGCACGTCAGCGGGGCGGCAGTGACGAGACCCGCGGCGACGAGGACCGCAAGCAGGATCAGGGCAAGACGGGCGTTGTTCATGGGGGCCTCCCGGTGATACTGAGGCACGTCAGCAGTGTGTTCCGCGGGACGTCGGCACGCTCCTGCCTCATGCAGGAGCCGTCGTCCCGAGCGGCGAAGCGACCGTCACCATGAGACTCATGCTCCTGCCGCTTCTCTGTGCGCTCCTCTGCACCGGAGCCCTCGCCGCCGGCCCCCTGGCCCAACGCGTGCTGTGGACCTGGGACAACCGCATGGACTGGGGCGGTGAGGGCCAGGCCGTCAGCGTCATGGGCGGAGGGCGGTACACGAAGGCCCCGGGGGCGTTCCTGACCGACTACAAGGCGCTCGTGGACTACGCGCACGACCACACGAGCTTCAACGCGGTCATCATCTGGGGCTTCCTGCGCGATGAGCATGGCGGCGTAGCGGCCTCGCAGGAGCTGTGCGAGTACGCGGCTGCCCGCGGCATCCGCATCATCCCCGGCGTGGGCACGAGCGGCTACGAGGGCTACTACTATAGCGGCAACCACCCGTACAACATCACCACCTGGCTGCGCCGGCACCCCGAGCTGCGTGCGATCAGCAAGGCCGGCAAGCCGCTCAACGCCCTCTGCCCCACGCAGCCCGACAACATCAAGTGGCTCGACGACGGCTGCCGCTGGCTGTTCTCCACCTTCAAGATCGGCGGCATCAACTTCGAGATCGGCGACTTCTTCGTCTGCTACTGCGACCGGTGCAAGGCCGCCCGGGCTGCGATCCCCGGCGACGCGCCGGACTACTACAAGGACATGGCGCTCTCCACCGCCCCGGTGGCGAGGACCGCGCTCGAGATCGCCCCGGATGCCTGGCTGAGCTATGCCACCTACACGGGCTTCACGCCGGAGATGCAGCAGACGCCGCCCTCGTGGGTGAAGCTGATCCCCCCGTCCATGCTGTGCCAGTGGACCGTGACCGGCATGGAGGGCGGCCACTGGCCTGCGGGCCTGCGCCCGCCGACCCCGCGCAACCTGGGCTACCTGCACTGGGGCAACAAGTCCACCCACACGGTCCACCAGTTCTACCTCGACCGTGTTCGCGGCGTCTGCCACAGTGCCGCACAGGCCGGCTTCGAGGGTCTCGTCACGTACGGGGAGGACCCCGCCTCGCTGATCAGCATGCGCCTGTTCTACGAGGCCTGGAGCTACTTCCTCGAACACCCCGACCGGCAGGTGGCGGACTTCACGCGGGACCGGCTGTCGCAGTGGTTCGGCTCGGCCGACGAGGCGCAGAAGGTGACGCCACTTCTGCTCGGCCTCGAACGGCAGGGCCTCACGCGCCAGAACCTGGCGGCCACGCTGGCCACCACCAGACAGGGCGCGGCGGCGGCGCCGACCGACAAGGCTCGGCAGACGTGGCAGGAGCTGGCGGCCTTCGTGCAGGCACGGCTGGCCGAGGTGGAGGGCGGCGACCGGGTCGTCACCGACCCGGCGCAAGTGACGGCCCTGATGCGCGACGGCTTCGCTGTGCCGCAGGAGACGAAGACGACGTTGGTGCTCCCCCGCCCGGCGGAGGGGACGCTGGAGCTGACCGTGCGGGTGAACTACTCGGTGGAGAATGGCCTGCTGCCAGTCATGCGCCTGACGTTCAATGGGACGCGGCTGGACCCGTCGTGGGCGCTCGACCGACCCACAACGATCGCGACGCCGCAGCACGGCGGCTACACCTCTCTCCCGGCGTTCGAGGCGGGGCTGGGCGCCTGGCGCGTCAAGTATGACAACAACTGGACCATCAGCACCGAGGCGGGCGACAAGTACTATACGCCCGACTACAGCCCCACCTTCCGGTTCCGGCCGGGCGACCTGTGGCGCGACGCGGAGAACCGGCTGGAGATCGAGAACCTCGAGCAGCGCTTCCGCCCGTCGGAGAATGGGGTGCTGCTGGTCAAGGGAATGGCGATGAGGTAGGCCTAGACGGGCTTGCGGCACCGCACGTGCAGGAAGAAGGGCACGATCGTCATGTCGTCCAGGTCGGGTCGCTCCTGCAGAACCGCCTCATCGGGGTACGGCTCCCCCATCTCCTCAAACACGAAGCCGGTGCGCACAATCGCGTTGAGCCACTCGCTCATCGTGCGCCGGAAGTAGGGCGTCACGAACCTCGGCCAGCGCTCCTTCTCCTCGGGTGGCGCATCGCTGAAGATCCACTCGGGCGCCCAGGGCGCTGTGTCCCAGTAGCCCCCGATCTCGTAGGCGTAGTGCCGCCCCGCCTCGTCGCGGATCTTGCGCCGCGTCTTCGTGTCGTAGCACGGGTGCGTGACGGAGAACTGCAGGAAGCCGCCGGGGCGCAGGAGGCGGAACACATCGGCCAGGACGCGGTCCTGCTCGGGCATGTCCTGGAAGCTCATGAAGGCCACGGCGAAGTCGAAGCTCTCGGGGGCGAAGGGCATCTCCACGGCGCTGGCGATGAGATAGCGAATGCCCAGAGGCTTCGCGCGCTCGGCGGCGACTGCATGGCCGACGAACTTCGTGGCAATGTCGAAGGCCGTCAGGGAGCCGCAGCGCCGGGCGATCAGCCGCGTGTTGTGGCCCTCCCCGCAGCCGATGTCCAGGCCGTCCAGGCCCGTCACATCCGGCAGCATCGCCAGAAACTGAGGGGTGTTCAGGTAGTCGCGGCACACGTCATACCCGGCGCGCGCCAGATGCGTCCACGCGTCGGCGTTGGCGTCCCAGCATTTGCCCACTTCACGGTGATCCACAGGCTCTCGCCTCCTCCACCATCGCCCACAGGTTCTCCTCGGGGGTCTCGCGCCCGACCTGGTCGCCCGTCCCGACGATGACACGGTGCGTCGCGCCGAACGCCTCCCACACCTCGCGCACTTCCCGTCGCACGTCCGCGGGCGTACCACGTATCAACGTCTCGACCGTGTGAATGTTCCCATTCATGGTGACCCTGCCGTCCAGCAGCCGCGCCACCTCGCGCAGGCCCGCCAGCCCCTCGACATCCCCGCCCGGGGGGCGCTCAAAGGGGCAGACGCAATCCATCCCGATCTCCGCGAAGTCCGCTACGCTCTCCAGACACCGGCCGTGGAAGTGCACGTGCAGCAGCCGGCCGTGCCGGTGGGCCTCGGCGGCAACGGCGGCGATGACGGGCTTGTCCCAGCGCCGCCACATCCGCGGGCTGATGAGCGAATTGCAGCTCCACGAGCAGCCGATGAAGAGGCTCTCCACCGGCGTCTGCTCGCACAGACGCCGCGTCTTCTCGACCATGTACTCGACGTAGCGGCCGTGCAGCCGGGCAAGCTCGGCCTCGTGCTCAACGAAGTCGTAGATGGTCTGCTCCAGGCCGCCTTCGCGCGATCCGCCCCAGAAGTCGGTGAACGGCACCCCGAGGAAGCCTTCGAGCAGGTAACTCTCCCCCACCTCCTCCCAGGCCCGTACCAGCGGCGTCGGGTCCATGAGGTCCAGGTCGGGGAAGCCAAGGACCTCGAACACGGGCAGGTCGTGGGTGAAGTCCTTGATGGGGCGTTCCAGCGGCCAGCCGGGTTCGTCACGGTCGGCCAGGCTGGCACTGGTCACCGTCCCGGCCGGGGTCTTGATCGTGCTCCGCGTCTCCAGGCGTCGCTCGTCCAGCCAGCGCTCCTGCCCGGACACCTCGACCTCCGGGTTGGGCAGAGCCGGGGAGGCGATGCCCCAGCCTTCGCACGAGAAGGCCTCGAAGGTCTGCTTCAGCGCCATGTGGAACGGCACTTCGCGCGCGAACTGGATCATGTCCACGCCGAGCAGCCTGGCCGGATAGTAGACCCAGAACTCCGGCGCCACCGGCACGGTGTCCACCGGCAGACCGCGATAGGCGTTCAGCATCCGCTGCTTGGGGGTCATGGCCTCACCGGTATGTGACGTCGCCGCCGGGCACGTTCAGCGTCTCCATGTACCGCTCGTACACCCGCTGCTGCGGCCATGCCTCGGGTGTGGGCGGCCACTGCGCGGAGTTGACGGCCTCGGTCTCGGCATGTACCAGACGCGGGCACTGCGCCAGCGCCGCCACCACCGCCGGCCAGTCCATCGTCCCCTGTCCGGGGATCAGGTGTTGGTCGGATTGCCCGTCGTTGTCGTGCAGGTGGACAGTCACGACATAGGGCGCGAAGGCCGCCAGCACCGCCGCCGCGTTGCCTGTGACGTGGGCGTGACCCGAGTCATAGCAGATGCCCACGGCCGGGTGGTCATACTCAGCCACGAAGGCCAGCAACTCCTCGTTGGTCATCACGTAGCCGGGCAGGCCGTTCTCGAGGGCCAGGAGAACCCCGAGGGCCTCGGCGCGCGGGACTAGCCTATCCACGCACTGCCGCGCTCGATCCCACGAGGCGGGCTTCGGCTCGTCGGCACGCAGCGGTCCGATGTGCAGCACGTACGTCCGCGCCCCGATCGCGGCGGTGCTCTCCATCAGGCCTGCATGGGCCTGCATCAGGGCCTCGCGGGCCGCGTCATCGGGATCGTTCATCCCGCCGGGCCCGATATCGAGTCCATGGCAGGCCGAGCCGCGCAGGCCCAGACTCTCCAAGATGCGCCCCGCCTGCTGCGCCTGCGCGGGCACCCGCAGGTCGAACTGCGCGCGCTCGGACCCGAGCACAACCGCATGGAAGCCGGCCTCCGCGACCTCGGCATACGAGGTCTGAAAGTCGGTCATGTCGGCGGAGTACACATACTGCGCGAGATCCATGGTGCGTGCCATCATCACACTCCCGCAGACCGAGACGCCGGCTCACGGTCGGTCCGGACCATCGTCCGTTGGTACCTGGCCGGGGTCAGGGAACCACCCTCGGTAGGGTCTGTAGATCATGTACGGCCGTAGCGTCCCATTCGGCAGACGCTCCATGAAGCGCCGGCCGACCTCCTCGTACGCATGCCCGCACCGGCAGCGGTGCAGGATGTGGAAGGCGCGGTCGGCGACGTCTTGCACGACCACGATCTCATAGGTGCCGGGCCCATGCCAGAAGCTCCCGCGGCACCGGCCTTCATGGCACGGCGGCGGCCACTTGCGTTCCAGCAGATCCTGCGCTCCCAGCAACACGACGACCACAACCGCGTAGGCCACAGGCCCCAGGATGAGCCCGGCGGCCGCTCCGGGCCAGCCAAAACGCTGGCCACCCAGCAGGGCGGCGGCAAGCGCCGACAGCCCCAGTCCCATCAGTGTCAGGCAGTCACTGAGTCCGACTCTCATACACATGCACGCCCAGCGGCGCGAAGTCGTCGGTCAGGCTCCCCGCCTCGGCCGTGACCGTCCGGTTCTCGAACAGCACCGTCACCTTCCCCGCCTTCAGCAAGGGCGACGCGACCTTCGCCTGGCAGGGCTTCGGGTCGCGGTTGACGGCGATGATGACCGTGCGGTCGGCCAGCTTCTTCTCCCAGCAATGGACTTCCTGACCCTCCGCCGGCTGCTCGATCCACATCCGCACCGGCGCCTGTGCGGCCAGCACGGGCCTGAGCGTGTTGATCTGGGAAACGGTCCGCTTCAGCGCGTCCCACGCGGCCGGCACGTTCGCCACCGTCAGGAAGGCGGTGCCGCCCTGCCCCCACCACCACCAGCACAGGCCGCTGCTCTCGTGGGCGATGGCCATGAAGGCCGCCGCGTGCATCGTCGCCGGGTCAGGCCAGAACTTGGCCGGGTCGGCCTCCGCCCCGCGCTGCTTGCCGTCGTAGCAGTGCACGATGGACATGATGGGCACACCGGGCTTGAGGTACTCCCGATGCTTCTCGAAGTTCTTCAGATTGGCCGCCGGAGTGCCGTAGTCCATGCTCCAGTACACGTCGTAGCTGTCGTGGTAATCCGGCATCATGTGCATCTGGGCCACGGTGACGATGACCGGGCGGCTCGGGTCGAGCCGGTGGATGAGCTGGTACAGCCCGCGCAGTTGGTCGGGCGACACGTACTGATGCGGGAGGTCCGGTTCATCGAAAAGATACCAGGCCAGTAGCGCCGGGTGGTTCATCAGTGCGCCGATGCGCTCGGCCACGAAGTCGAAGTCGTTGGCCTGCAGTGCCGCCCGGTTGAAGCCGATGAACGCCTCCAGCCCGTTCTTCCGGCACGCGTCGAGGTACTGCAGGGCGCTCGCATTGTCGCCGGCGCCGTCCCAGTTGTAGCAGTGGACATAGTCATACCCGCCCTTCGCCACCTCGGGCATGTCCTCGATCCGCACCCCATACATCCCCAGCAGGAACCGGGGCTTGCCGTCGAAGGCGATGCCGCCCTGCGGCAGCCACTGCTTCTGCACGAGGCCCTTGGCGTGCGTCAGGTAGATCACGCGCTCGCCGCGGTTGCCGGCAGCGTCCCAGGCCTCCACCTTGAGCCGGTGCAGCCCCGGCTTCCAGGCCACGGCCGGCCGGAACGCGATCTGCTTGCCGACCAACTCGCCCCGCTTGGTCGCGTCATGTCCGTCCAGCGTCAGCTTGAACTTCGTGACACCGACGTTGTCCGTCACGCCGATGGTGACGCGCTGTTCGGCCTGAGCGAGGAAGGCGTGGTCGGGCGCGATGGCCGGGTCGTTGCAGTCGGCCGTGACGGGCGCGGTCTGCTTGAACGACCAGACCGCCGAAGTGGCCAGCGAGGCCGGCGCCAGCACCCGCCAGTACCACTGCCCCGGCGCAAGGGGCTTCTCAGGCGACAGCGTGTTCTCCTTGAGGCCCGGGAAGCGCAGAGTCTTGTCGGCGGGGAAGTCCGGGCTGGGCGCCAGCTCCAGCGTCATCGTGCCCGGCGTCTTGATGGCCCACGCGAAGCGCGGGGTATTGTCGGCCAACTCGGTCTCATGGCCCGGCTCCCGCAGCACGACATGCTGGGTGATCTCGGTGAGCGCGATGTCATCGAACCAGCCGATGCCCGTGCCGCGCAGCGACAGGAAGATGATGGCGAAGCCCGCGTTGGCCGGCGCGCGGCAGGCGTCGGTGCTGATCTGCTTCCAGTCCTTGGTCCCATACAGCCCGTCCGCGTAGTCGCCGGAGGCCAGCCACTTGCCCTCCTTGTCGGCGAACTCAATGATGACCGTCACGCCCGTGGGGGACTTGTCGCCCAGCGTGACGCCCTTCACGTCGTCCGACTTCACCCACGCCGACACCTGGTACAGCTTCCCCTCCACCGCCGGGATGTTCTGCACCAGGTAGATGCCCGTCGTGTCGGTCTGCGTGGCCGGGATCGTGACACGCGCGCTCTGCTTACCGCCGTGCTTGACCTCCGTGTCCACCGCGGCCCGGGGATTGCTCGACCACTTGCCGAGGCCCTCCTCAAAGCCCCCATTGGGCACGGTCAGGTCCTGGCGGTCGTACTCCCGCTGGCTCAGGAAAGCCCGCCGGGCCGCGACGGTAGCCGGGGCGGCCGGCTCAACGGTGATCTCGATGGTCTTCTGGTAGCGTTGGGGCTGCTTGCCGTCGGAGCCGAGCACGGCCACCAGGAAGAGCCCCTGCCCGCCCGCGCGGCGGTCCTGGATGTGGAAGCCCTCGCACCGTACGATGATGCTGCGCTCAGGCTGCTCGAAGCGGACCTCCCGGGAGAAGTTCAGGTGGCTGAACTTGCCGCCCAGGTCGAGCGTCTGGGGCTTGCCGTCGCGGACGAGGTGCGCCGTGTTGCCGTCCATGGCCAGGGCCCCGGGCTGCAGGTTCAGGGACAGCTCCGTCGGTCCGGCGGCGGTCACCGTGGTGTCCACCGTGATGCGGCAGGTCTGGCCCTCCAGGGCCGCTGCCATGGCGACCTCCTGGTTGCCGGCCACCTGCTTCTTCCACGAGGCCCCGGTGGCGGTCGTCGCTACCGTGGCGCCGTTCATGTCGAAGCGCCCGCCCTTCCATTCCGGCGTATAGCCCGCCAGGTGCAGGCCCTGGGCCAGCGCGGCGCCGGCATACTGGATGGCGTCCGCTCCCGTCGGGCCAACGGTCATTTGCCACGGCGGCGCGGCGACAGTCTGCTGCGCCGCCACGGGCAGCGCCGCCAGCAAGAGAACGATGGGCAGTACGGTGTGTCGCATGGGTGTCATCCTCACCATTGGTAGACATGCACGTCGAGCGGGGCAAAGACATCTACGAGGTCCTTGCCTGCAGTCAGCACGCGGTCCTCAAACAGCACCTGCACCTTCGTCCCGGCCTTCAGCTTCGGCAGCGCGCCCTGCATGAGCTGGGGGCGCCGGGTCGTGTTCACGATGATGCACGTGGTCTTGCCCCCCACTCGCCACAGGCAGGCGTCCAGCGCCCCGGTCGGGGATACGGCTGGCTTGGCCTTCTGTGGCGCGGACAGAAACACGGGCTCCAGCCGCCGCAGCTCTGAGGCCAGCGAGAGCAGCTCCCCGAAGCGCTCGGGCCAGCGCGAGATGGCGCACTTGGCGTTGCCCGCCGCCCAATAGCACAGCCCCTTGACCCCGTGGTTGAGGGCCAGGTAGCTCATGCACCGCAACTCCTGACCCGTGGGCCGGTATGTCTTCCCATCTTCGGGCTGCCCGGTGGCAGCCACCGACCAGTCGAAGCCCTGGGCGATGAACCAGACCGGCTTGCGGCCCTGCTGGTTGGCCGCGGCCTGGTCCAGCACAGTGGAGATGGCGGTCATGGGGTCGCGCGGCACGGGGTACACATCGGGTCCCAGCACATCGGCATTCGCCGCGAAGGCCGCGTACTGCGACGGCCCGGCGATGCAGGCCGTGAAGGGGTGGTGTGGATCCAGCATCCTCGTCATCGCCTGCACGCCGGTCACGAGGGCGGGGTCAAAGGTCTCCCCCTCGATCTCGTCGGTCCAGTAGCCGAGCAGCGCCGGGTGCAGCATGTTGCGTAGCGGGCCCGTCAGCAGCAGGTTCCGCGCCTCAAGCGGCGTCTTGGCGGTGCGAGCGGCCGACACGCCGATGATGATCTTCAGTCCCGCCGCGTGGGTCGCGTCCATCTCCGCTTTCCCCGACGGGCCGCCGGTCAGGATGTACGTAAACCCGGCGTTGAACAGCTCGTCCAGGTGCTTGCTGTCGTCGTAGTCGTAGAGGCCCAGCGGGAAGAAGGCCTCGCCCCCATCGCGCGCCAGGTTCAGGTCGCGGCCGATGTGGTAGCCCGGCCGGGCGGTCTGGTTCACCGAGAACTGCCAGGCCCGCCGCGTGACATGCCCGGCCTTATCGGTGGCGGTCACGGCGACCTGGTAGTCGCCGAAGAACAGCGCCACCTCGGCGGAGATGGCGGCCTGGCGGCCAGTCGTCACCCGCGCCTGCTTGAGGCGCTTGCCGTCCAGGAACAGCTCCGCCCCGGCGATGCCCCCGGCGTCGGTCAGGCTTGCGCTCAGGGTCACATTCCCGCCCACCGTGGCGTCCGGACGGGGCTGCAGAGCGCTGATGACCGGCGGGGTGGTGTCGCGGTGTTCCTGCGCGACCTCGCCGGTGATGAGGAAGCAGCGCACTTCGGCGGTCTGCAGGGCCTGCCGTTCCGCCTCAGCCGATGGCGCGGTCGGCACGGCCGCCCAGTACCACAGCCCAGGCGCCAGGGCCGGCGGCCGCGTCTCCGTGCCGGTCACGGTCAGACGGTGCTCCGGCTGGTCCAGCGTCTCCTGGCGGCCGATCAGCACCGTGTAGCCAGCGCCGCTGCCGCCCTGCCAGGCCAGCCGTGTCGGTGCGGTCGGGGCGATGGCGCTGTCGGCCGGCTCCAGCGGCACGACCACATCGGCCGCGGGGACGACGGACACGTCATCGAACCACACCTTCTGCCCCGGCCGGTGGTAAAGGTAGAGCTGGACCTGCGTGCTGGTCATGTCCGCCGGGGTGGTGAAGCGCATCTGCCAGCGCGTCCAGTCCAGCGATGAGGGGAGGTAGTGATGCTTGCCGCCCACCGACAGCCCCGGCGGCCCGGCGCCCTGTCGCGACTTGAGCATCACCGTGATGACATAGGGGGTGTTGGGCTGCACCGCGAACCGCTCGCCGACCCAGGCGGTGAACTCGTTCTCGGCCGTGCCCTCCACCGACACGCAGCGGGCGCCGCGGTAGCCCTCGCTCTCCCACGTGGCGATGCCATGGCCCTCGTTGTAGGCGATCTTCCAGCCCGTCGGCGCAGCCCCGGCGCCCTGCTCGAAGTCCGCCTGGAAGGCAGCAGCATGAACCAGTGAGACGACGAGGCACATGGCCAGGGCCATGGCCGGCATCCGCAAGAGCATGGGCACTCTCCGAGGCTACGAGTTGTGTGTGCTGGCGCGGCGTAGCTGCTCACGGAGTTCGTCAAGCAGGCGGGGGTGTCCTGTGTCGGGGGCGAGGAAAGTCCAGTGGGTCCAACCGTTGCAGGCGACGGTGCCGGCGAGGGACCTCGGCCCCCGCCAGCCAAGGCAGGAACCGAGGGCGGAAGGAGATGCAGAACCGGTGGCGAATGCATGGGCTTGCGCGCAGTTCTGCCCCAAGGGAGGAACCCCATGCTCCGCAGACCGGACTACACCCAGGTCTGGCTGTCCTATGACTTCCTGATCGAGCAGGCCAAGTCAGGAAGAGCGTTCACCGTTCCCGATCTCATGAAGGCAACGGGTTGGTCGCGGGACAACTGTCGGACTAACCTGAGCAAGAGAATGAGCGAGTTTGTGGAGAGGCTGCGTCCGGGAACGTACCGTGCTCTCCCGATCATCAACCGCGTCCGGAAGGCAGACTACGCAAGGCTCTTCTCACAGAAGAACTTGCTGTTCGGTGTCTATGACCTCTGGCTCTATCCCGACCTCGTCATATACGACTTCCTGATGCCCCTAACCCGGGAGGACCGTCTTCGGGAGAGCCTGGACCGGCTCTTCTATACTGACAGGATCGCCCAGCGGCTGCGGGAGATCGGGCCGGAGAGAATCCGGCGTAGGTTCCTCGCTCAGGAGCACGAGACCGACGATGAACTGGTTGGTCGCGTAGCCAGGCTCGCGGGGGAGGCCTTCGTCGGCTACTCCATATCGCACGTGAACGGTCGATTCCGCATGCACGAGCCCATGGACGCGAAGGCCGCGGCCGCGATCGCGCACAATGAGCAGGGCTACCTGGCTGACGAGACGACTGCCGTGGTCAGGTTCATCATGCGGTGTTCCGCGACTGCTTGTAAGCAGCCACCGGAGAGTGACCAACTTGACCTCGACCTTGAGGACGACCCCGATATGGAGGCTCAAGCTCAGGCGGCGGTGGAGCAGGAAAGGAAGCGGACACAGTGGCTGTTCCGTCAGGTGTTCGCCGAGTCAGTCGTCATGACCGTCAACTACGAAGAGGAGATCTGGCTGCTTGAGCAGGGGCCTCACATGCGTCTCTGGGTGTGGAAACGGCGGTCACCGGACGCCGAAGCCGACGACCCTACTGCTTGAGGTAGGCCTGTCGAGCTTCGTCAAGGGGGTGCCACTCTCCGTCGTCGCCCTCGACCAACCAGGTCACCCAGCCGTTGCTGGCCGGTGCACCCACTGCTGCACCGCCCATCTTGTGGATGGATCCCACGGCATCGCCAAGTGCGATGCTCCCGTCGGCGAGGACCACTGCCTCGGCACCGGTCTTGGCGTGCCGCAGGACAGCCCCAACTGGGACGGCCCCGTCAGAAACGAGCACCGCGAAGGAAACCCGAGGCTTAGCTCTGTCCAGATCCGCAAGCGCTGTGATGTCCGCCAGAAGACGCGGCGTTGTTGTCGCCATCCGTCTCTTCGCTGCTTGGTGGTAGCTCTTGTCCCTCTCTATGCCGATCCATCGCCGGTGTAGCTGCTTCGCGACCACCCCGGTCGTACCCGTGCCAAAGAACGGGTCGAGCACGACATCGCCGGGGCGCGTGGAGGCGAGCAGCACTCGCTCCAGAAGCCTCTCTGGTTTCTGCGTCGAGTGGAGCTTCGTCCCATCAGGAGCGGTGAGTCGCTCTCCACCGGAGCAGATGGGTAGAGTCCAGTCACTCCGGGCCTGCTTGTTCTGGTTAAGGTACTTCATCGCGTGGTGGTTGAAGGTGTATTTCGTCTGATCCTTCGACTTCTTGGCCCAGATCAGCGTCTCGTGAGCGTTCGTGAAGCGTACCCCGCGGAAGTTTGGCGTCGGGTTCGCCTTGATCCACACGAAGTCATTCAGCATCCAGAACCCGAGGTCCATCATAAGCGAGCCGACACGGTAGATACTGTGGTATGACCCTATGACCCAGATCGTGCCCGTGTCTTTGAGCACATGCTGACAGGCGTGTAGCCACTCGAGGGTGAAGAGGTCGTAATGCTTGAAGTCCAGGAACTGGTCCCAGACGTCATGGACGCCCTGCACCCTTGTCATGTTCGGCCGGTACAACTCGCCGCGGAGTTGCAGGTTGTACGGAGGGTCAGCGAAGACCATGTCGACGCACTTCGACGGAAGGCGGTACATTTCCGTTACGCAGTCTCCCAGGATGACCTGGTCAAGTGGTAGTCCCGAGGGGTCGGCTCGCACGTGTGGATGCTCCGGTAGGTGAGGGTTGTTCTACGTCGAGGCCATATTCCCCAGGCCACACACAGACACCTGCACACCTGCGCGAGGGTGCCCGGTGCACAGCGGCAGCATCCAGTCGCTGCGCATCTGCTTGCCGTCGTTGTAGCGCTTCATGGTGTGGTGGTTGAAGGTGTAGCGCTTCTGGTCTTTGCTCTTCTTGGCCCACAGCAGCGTCTCATGGGCATTGGTGAAGCGCACGCCGCGGAAGTTGGGCATGGGGTTGGTCTTGACCCACACGATGTCATTGAGCAGCCAGTACCCCAGGTCCATCATGATCCGCCCGACGCGGTAGATGTTGTGGTACGAGCCGATGACCCAGATCGTCCCGGTGTCGGATAGCACACGCCGGCACGCGGTCAGCCACGCCTCGGTGAAGGCGTCATACTCCGCGAATCCGCCGAACTGGTCCCAGTGGTCATCCACCGCATCCACCTTGGTCATGTTCGGGCGGTACAGGTCGTTCTCGAGCTGGAGGTTGTAGGGCGGATCGGCGAAGATCATGTCCGCACAGCCGGCCGGGAGGGAGTGCATCGTGGGGATGCAGTCGGCGGCGATGATGCGACCATCGGTATTGTCACTCCGTCGGTTGCCCATCATTCTCCTGGTCATCGCTCAATGACACTGGCTGTGATCCGGTCATGTCCTCCAGGATCGCCATGGCCCAGTACTCGTCGTGGTTCACTGCTACGTCCCGGGCCGTGAAGTCGGTGTGCCCCAACACAGTCCCGAGCATGGTCTGCCGTCCCTGCCGCGCCATGGCCCCCGCCTCAAGCACGGCCCTATGTATGGCGACGACATACGCCGCCACCGACAGCCCCCTTCCCCACGCAGACTGGCGCAGCTCCTCGGCCTGCTCTTCCGTCACGGTCAACTCGATCTCAACCATCCTGTTGCGCCTCCTTCGCATCTGGCGCAAGCTCTATAGGCTGAGAGAGGGGCGGGTATCAAGCAGCGGAGGAGGCACACGGCTGCGGCTGCCGCCCCCTCTCCCTCTGGGAGAGGGGTGCCCGAAGGGCGGGGTGAGGGTCAACGGCGTCCCACCCCGTACCCCCTCCCTGAAGGGAGGGGGGAAACGACAACGGCCACGGCCCCGCCGTTCACTTGCCACTTGCCACTCGCCACTTGCCGTTACTCCCCCCGCACCAGCTTCCACACATCCGGCTGCATGTTGTTCCCCACCACCATCCACAGCGCGTCGTCGAATGCGAACAGGCTGGCGGCGTGGCGGGGTTTCCAGGGGGTGTTCGGCAACTCCGTCCAGGTCACCCCGTCGCCGGAGTACCACACGTCCTTGCGGTTGCCGCCGTCCTTGTGGTAGCCCTCCATCACCCACATCTTGCCATCCCACGCCGCGACCTCGTGGTACTGGCGCGGCGGGAAGGGGGCGTGCTCGGTGTGGCAGGTCCAGGTGACGCCGTCGGGTGTGCTCCAGACATCGTTGTAGAACTGTCGCGTCGGTGTCGTCGGCGTGTCGTAGGTCCCGCCGCCCAGGATCCACATGCGGTCTTCGAAGATGACCTGGCCCGAGCTCATGCCGCGCGGGCTCCACGGAGCGTGCTCCAGCACCAGCGTCCAGTTGGCGCCGTCCTCCGAGCACCACACGTCGTTGTAGAACGTCTCGGGCGGGCCCGGGGCGAAGGCCGGCATGGTCTGCCCGCCCATCACCCAGATCTTCCCGCGAAACGAGTACGCGAACTGCAGCGCCCGGCTGCCCCAGGGCACGTTGTCGCACACCCTCGTCCAGGTTACGCCGTCGCTGCTGTTCCAGACGTCGTTCTGGTAGTGGTGCTGGTTGCAGTCCCCGCCCACGACCCACAGCTTCCCCTGGTGCACGACCCACCCGGCGGTGTGCCGTCCCTCCCATGGGGCCTGCTCATTCACTTCGGTCCAATGCAGGCCATCGGGCGAGGACCACACTTCACTGTTGCAGATCCGTGGGAAGTTGACCTTGTCCCCCGGGTTCCAGCCCCCGAGCAGCCACATCTTGCCGTCCAGCGTCAGGGCCCCGGCCCCGTCGCGCGGGGCGAAGGGGGCTGTCATTGTGACCAACTCCCAATGGTAGGGCATGGCCTGGGCCTCCGTTTGCGCCCGGGCGAGGGGCAGGCAGGATACCAGCAACACACCGAACGTCAGCAGGCGGTGGCACATGGTCGGCACCTCCAGCCTCGCGGGAGCACATCTTTGGGAAGGTAGCCTTCGCGAGCAGGAGGCGACAGACCTGCCGGTGAATCTATTCTCAGTGGTGACAACAGACCAATACATGAGGGATGACACCATGCGCACGCAACGCGGCTTTACGCTCATCGAGCTGTTAGTTGTGATCGCGATCATCGCCATTCTGGCGGCGATCCTGTTCCCGGTTTTCGCCAAGGCCCGCGAGAAAGCCCGGCAGACGTCGTGTCTGAACAACTGTAAGCAGCTGGGCATCGCCGCCATGGCCTACGTCCAGGACTACGACGAGAAGTACCCCCTCTACTACCTCGGTAAGTGGGCCGACCCGGCCATCAACCCCCTCGGGTACGACTCGGCCGACGGCCTGAACTACCACTGGTGGGACGCCCCGATGGTTCCCTACATCAAGAACATGCAGATCTGGCGCTGCCCGAGCACTAGCAGCCCCATCTCCTACGGCAATGACTACGGCTGGAACCACAACGTCTTCGGCGGGGGCGGCAAGTCCATGGGCTCGATCCAGAACCCGGCAGGGCTGATGTTCCTGACGGACAAGGGCAGCGGCGGCGGGCCGTACGTCATGTCCGGGGGCTACTACATGTGCAGTGACCGACACAATGGGGGCGCCAATGTGGTGTTTGCCGACGGACATGCCAAGTGGTGCAAGACCACCCAGGGCGTGATCACGGGGCTGCCGCCGAACGCCGGGTACGGCGTATACCCCTACAACCAGTTCCCGGCGGGCACGAACTACGTCACCCCCTCGGACCCCGCTGACATCTGTTTCGAGCCGTGACCGTGGCGACAAGCCAACGCGGCGGACAGGGCACTCCCCCGGGAGTGCCCTGTCCGCTGTGAGAACGCGCCGCAGGGCGCGAGTCGCGTCGCACGAGCGGGCACCGGACGCCTCGGACGGGGCTCGTGCTCGGCGGAGGGATGTCGCAGCACGCCAGCGAAGTGTCATCAGCCATGCTGGCCTTACCATCATCTCAAGGAGGTCGTAATGCCTACACGTCGTGGCTTCACGCTCATTGAACTGCTGGTCGTCATTGCGATCATCGCCATCCTGGCGGCGATCCTCTTCCCCGTTTTCGCCAAAGCCCGTGAGAAGGCAAGGCAGACGTCGTGTCTGAGCAACCTGAAGCAACTCGCGCTCGGGATGCTGCAGTATGCCCAGGACTACGACGAGACGTTCCCCCGCCGCAGCGGCGTCGGCTTCTACGACGCGTCGCTGGGCACGTTCAACTACCACACCACGCTCAATGTGCACTGGCACGGTTGGGGTACCTGCATCCTGCCGTACGTCAAGAACACGCAGATCTACAAGTGCCCTAGCAACACCTTCGACAACTGCGGCCTCAACTACGGCGTGCCGGACGCCGCGCTGAACTCCTCGGGCACCATGGTAAGCTACTTCAGCAACAACGCCATCAAGCTCGGTCAGCTACAGCGCCCGTCCGAGAGCCTGATGATCACCGAGTCCGGCGGCGGCGGCGGTGACTGCTACGTGCTGTCGTGGCAGTACTACTGCTGCGCCGCGCCACACAACGGGGGCGCCAACATGGCGCTCATGGACGGCCACGCCAAGTGGGCACGGTTTGGCTGGGGCCCAATCCCCGGATGGACCGCGCCGGACGCCGGCTATCCACAGTACCACCCCCCGCTGGAGAACATCTCGAACGTCTGGTAGACGTTCGTGCGGTCTCACCCTCAGGGCACTCCTTCGGGAGTGCCCTGTTTGTCTCGCCCCGCGGGAGGTCCCTCGGCGGAGACTGCGAACCTTTGCCCAAGCGGGCGGCACCCGGCCGCCACGAAGCCCCGGAGGAGCAACCCATGGCAAACCTGGCAATCAATGGCGGACCCAAGACGATAGATCGGCCGCTCGGCCGGCCCTGGCCCGAGTTCGGCACGGCCGAGCGCGAGGCGCTCAATGCCGTGCTGGAGTCGCGTATCTGGTGGCGCGGCGGCTACAAGCAGCCCGAGGACTCCTGGGTCGGCAAGTTCGAGAACTTCTTCGCTCGGTTCCAGGACTGCGACTATGGCGTGTCCTGCACCAATGGCACCCAGGCCATCGAACTGGCCCTCAAGGCCATCGGCATCAAGCCTGGCGATGAGGTCATCTGTCCGGCCAGCACGTTCGTCGCCACCGCCACCGCGGTCATTCTCGTCAACGCCATCCCCATCATCGTGGACATCGAGCCGGACTACTACCAGATTGACCCCGCGGCCATCGAGGCAGCCATCACCCCGCGCACCGTCGGGATCATCCCGGTCCACTACGGCGGCTACCCGGCGGACATGGACCGCATCAACGCCATCGCGGCCCAGCACGGCCTGTTCGTGATCGAGGACTGTGCCCACGCCCACGGCTCACAGTGGAAGGGCAAGGGCTGCGGCTCGCTGGGCAACATGGGCAGCTTCTCGCTGCAGATGGGCAAGACGCTCACGAGCGGCGAGGGCGGGATCGTCACCACCAACGACGCCGACCTGGCGGGCAAGGCCTTCGCGTACCACCACATCGGCCGCTTCCCCGGCCGCCCGTTCTACGAGCACCACCTCGTGGCCAGCAACCTGCGCATGACCGAGTGGCAGGGCGCCATCGCCTACACCCAGGCCCAGCGTCTGCTGGAGCAGACCTTCCGGCGCGAGAGCAACGCGAAGTACTTCGAGGCCGGGCTACGCGAGATTGACGGCGTCGCCCCGATGGAGCGCCGCCCGGAGGTTACGCGCTGGGGCTTCTACTTCTACCACTTCAAGTTCCAGTCGGCGCAGTTCGGTGGGATCACCAAGGCGCGCTTCCAGGAGGCCCTGGCGGCCGAGGGCCTGGGCACCGGCTCAGGCCACCTGCACCCGATCCAGAAGAACCCGCTGTTCACGAACCGCCACTTCGGCCCGGTCTGCTGGCCGTCGGGTGTGGACGCCCCGGACTATGAGCAGCTCGCCACGCCGGTCGCCGAGCGCATCCTGGCCGAAGAGGGCATTAGCATGGGCCATTCCATGTTCCTGGGCGGCAAGGACGACATGGACCTGATGCTGGCGGCGATCCGGAAGGTACGGGAGAATGTGGGGGAGTTGGGGTAGAGGCGTGTAGGGGCCCCGACAGAGGTAGCGCGAGGAGCACGACATCTGGCGTGTTCCTCGCGCTGCTGGGGCCGTCATGCCCCCGTCTATTTGGGTTTGGCGGGAGCTGTGGGATCAGCCACCCCGGCAGCTTCGCACGCCATGGTCCAGGACGCTGTGACCATCTTCTCCCTGTCAGCGACGTTCAGGATCTCGCCGTAGTTCTGCTTCACCCACTCCGCAGCCCGCGTGCAGTGGGAGCTCCGTATGGACTTGACCTTCGCGGCATCGGAGGCTACATCTCGAAGTGCCTCCGCAGTGGGCTGGACGAGCGAGAGACCAACCGCACCGGCAAATGCGCTGTCGTGACGGACGGCCGCGGCATCCTTCAGGAAGGCCGGGTGGGTCTCGATAGCCAGTAGGATGTAGCTCCCCTGCTCCATCTTGTCGCCCTGCCCCCCTGTGGGATCTGGCCGGGCGGCCGCGTCACCAGCGGCGGTCGGGCCGTAGTTCCAGCACAAGTATGAGTTGGGATCGTTCGCGCTGGGGAACCGAGCAAAGTTCTCCAGGTTGCTCCAACTGGCCGCATAGGTGTATGTCTTGCCGTTCGCGTCGGTGGCGGGGTACTTGGTGACGTTATTCTGGTCGTAGATGACGATGTAGTGGGGATACAGATACGCCCCCTTCCCGTCCTCCTTCGGTACCAGGGACTTGCGTTGCGCTAGGTTGCGTCTCTTGGCTGGCCATAGCGTGGAAGACAGGGTATTGGCAGTCGTCTGAAACGTCTGAAGACGACCAGACGTGACGTTGCCAAAGACGCCTTGGGCCGCGGGGACGATTCCCGCCAGACTCCCCAGTATGTCCACGATGCCGCCCTGTCGCACGTCATCCACAATGATGTCTACGGCAAGCAGCAGCTCGGGGGGGGGACCCAGGTTCGTCTGCACGGGTGCCCACGGTAGACACGATATACCTTCCCCTACGAGCTGCATCGCGCGGTCGCGCCCCGTCACCAGACCCCACGCAACAGGGCCGCCCCCTTTCCTTCCCAAGTAGTCATATGTAACGTTGACCGCGATCTCCTTGTCACCAGAGTCACCGACAAGCTGCCTCAGCCAGTTGCTACCTGATCCGGTGAACTGGGCGTAGGCGAGACGGATGCTGATATAGCCATCTCCAGGCACGACGGCCGCGGTCTTCTCGGAACTCTGATACATGCCGGCTGCAACCTGCCCCTTGGCACCATCGGCAGATACGGGACAACGCGTACAGGCCAGACACAAGAGACAGCAGACGAAAAGGACTGCGCTTCCTATCCTCTTCATGGCGGCACCCATCCTTACTTCCCGACGTACGCGTTCAGGGCCGGCGATCGGGCGTCGGCCAGCGCCCCTGGCCGTCGGTGGTATGACCGACAGGGGATTGCCTGTCGTAAGCGACACCACAGTACCACCAGCCCTCCGCAGGGGAAATACGCATGCCTACGTGATCGCCATGCGTAGTACCACGTGTTCGCCTACCTAGGGGAGCCCCTGTCGCGGGTGCGCCAACCCGGCGTCGGCCCAGTAGGTGTAGCCCACAACGACGGCTCCGTCCCGTTGCTCTCGCGGCATCAGTCGGGTATACTGCCCATGAACTTGGGCAATTGCGGAAGCTGGTTGAGCAGCACCGCCAGCTGATCGAGGACAAGTGGAATGAGTACTTCGGCAGTTGAGGCCACACCCGCAGTGGCCGTGCGAGTCTGGTTTGCGGATGACATGCTCCATGTCCTGCTCGCTGATGGCCGCGTCGTGGCCGCACCGACTGAGTGGTACCCGCGTCTGCGCGACGCCACCGACGAGCAGCGCAGCAACTGGCGGCTCATCGGGCGCGGCGTCGGCATTCACTGGGAAGACGTGGACGAGGACATATCTGTGGCCGGACTCCTGCGCCACTAGGCCGCGCGCGCTGGACGACCTGACGGCCCGCCTCCCATGAGGCGGGCCGCTGCGTTGGGGTAGGGAACCTCTGGCGCCGTGCCTGAGTCGCATGACAGACGCGATCAGTGCCGCATGGGAGGACACGATGCGCGGAACCACGGCTCTTGGCATGGCGCTGCTGGCGATCGCTGTCGGGCTGATGCTCGGCGGCTGCGGCGGCGGGGGCGGGAGTACGGGGGGAGATGACGACGACGACGACGGCGACGGCTGGACGCAGCCCGCCACCGGCCCCGGCAGCGCCGTCTATGACCACACAGGCGTTGCTGTGTACCAGTCCGGCAGCACCGCGACCGACTACTGGCTCTACACACCCACCGGCCCCGTCCCCGCGACGGCGCCGGTCGTCATCTTCAACCACGGCTGGAGCGCCCTGACGCCCTCGTACTACGAGGCGTGGATCATCCATCTCGTCCGCAAGGGCAACATCGTCATCTTCCCCCGCTGGCAGTCGTATGTCGGCGACCTGAACGGCTCATCGTTCCTGCCCAACGCCGCCACAGCCGTCCGCGCGGCGCTCACGCGGCTGGAGACCAGCGGCCCCGTCACGCCCGACCGCACGCAGGTCGCCGTGTTCGGCCACTCCATCGGGGGCGTGCTCGCGGCGGACATGGCGGCCGCCTGGGCCACGCTCTCGATCCCCCAACCGCTGGCCTGCTTCTCCGTCGAGCCCGGGACGGTCAGTTCGGCCACCGGCGTGACGGTCGCCAATGATGTGACCATCTCCGACTTCTCGCAGATCGCCGCCGCGACACTCCTGATCTCCCTGCTGGGCGAAGATGACCTCCTCGTCGGCGACACGCTGGCCCGGCAGATATACCAAGAAAGCACCACGGTCCCGGCGGCCAACAAGAACCTCCTGACCGTGCACTCCGACAGCCACGGCACTCCGGCCCTGACGGCCAACCACCTCTTCCCGTTGGCCTCCGTGGACGGCGCCAACGTGGACGCGCTGGACTACTATGCGCTGTGGAAGATCGGCGACGCCCTGCTGGACGCCGCCTTCCGGGGGACGAACCGGGAGTATGCCCTCGGCGACACCGACGCACAGCGCTACATGGGCGCCTGGCCGGACGGGACACCCGTCACCGACATGACGGTGCAGTAGGCCGGGCCATGGGGCATCCCAGACCCACGAACGGCCCGCCTCCCCCGAGGCGGGCCGTCTGGCTGCGGCACGGAGGGATGGCCGGGCGCGGAGAGAAGAGGACCGCACGACCAACACGGGAGGGCATCCATCGTGAGCAGCTTCAGCGGACTTGGCATGAACCTGGGGAACCTGTCGCGGCTGTCGCGGGCGCAGACGCGCTCGCTGTCGGCCGAGAACCCCGCCGGCGAGAAGGGTCGGGGCGGGATGGCCACGGAGGGCACCGGCGCGGGCTGTGCGCGCGACCTGGGGCAGGGCTGGAAGGTCTCGCCCAGCGTGCGCATCGCGCCCGGTGACACCTACACGCTGGCCGACCTCGACGGCCCCGGCGCCATTCAGTCCATGTGGCTGTCCGGGCAGGTCTCGCTCAAGGGCCCCGGCAGCCGGCGCTACATCCTGCGCATCTACTGGGATGGCCAGGCCCAGCCCTCGGTCGAGTGCCCCATCGGCGACTTCTTCGCCTCGCCGTGGGGGCCGTTCTTTCAGATCAACTCGCTCCCAGTCGCGGTGAACCCCAACCGCGCCTTCAACTGCTTCTGGGAGATGCCCTTCCGGCAGCACTGCCGGATCACGCTCGAGAACCGCGACGCCGACCCCCTGGTCCACTACTACCAGGTCAACTACACGCTGACCGACGTGCCCGAGGACGCCGCCTACTTCCACGCCCAGTGCCGCCGCGCGAACCCCCTGCCGTACATGGACGTCCACACGATCCTCGACGGCGTGCGCGGCTGGGGGCACTATGTGGGCACCTCGATGGGCTGGGGCGTGAACAACTGCGGCTGGTGGGGCGAGGGGGAGATCAAGTTCTACATGGACGGCGACACCGACTTCCCCACCATCTGCGGCACCGGCACCGAGGACTACTTCGGCGGCGCCTATGACTGGGATGTCAACGGCCAGTACGTCGCGTACACGACCCCGTTCCTGGGCATGACGCCGATGCCCCGGCCGGACGGCCTCTACCAGTCCCAGCAGCGCTTCGCGATGTACCGCTGGCATGTGATGGATCCGATCCGCTTCGAGCAGGACCTGCGGGTGACGATCCAGGCGCTCGGCTGGCGCAACGGGGGTCGCTACCTGCCCCTGCAGGATGACATCTCGTCGGTGGCCTACTGGTACCAGACGCTGCCCACGGCCCCGTTCCCGCAGCTTCCGGACAATGACGGCCTGGAGATCATCTGAAGACAGCCGCCAGACGGGATGGACCGTCCCCCCGTAGGGCAGGCGGCCTCGCCTGCCCGCCGGGCGCGACGCGCGGGCGAGGCCGCCCATCCTTCCACGCGCGGGCGAGGCCGCCCGCGCTACGGATGCGGGGAGGGCACGTCGGCGTCGGCACGGTCGAGGCGGTGCTGGATGCCCGCGTTACGGGTGCGGGAGGAGCACTCCGGAGACACGACACCCAGACGGGTCGCGTGAGGTGACGGTATGGCCAGACAGCAGCGCGCGTGGGTCGCTTCCATCCTGGCTGTGCTCGCAACGGCCATGGGCCTGGCCTGGGGTCAGGCTCCGGCGCTGTATGACTCCTTCGAGGACGGCGTGCCGGCCAGTTGGGCGCCCGCCCGGTCCGGGACGCTGCAGGTCAGCGACCGCCATGCCAAGCACGGGACGCACTGCCTGCGCTGGGACTGGCAGGCTGGGGACACGATCCGCGTCGGCCAGACCCTCGGCAACATCGGCCGCACTGGCGGCTACGGCGGGAGCTACTCGAAGGCCACCTTCGGCCTGTGGGTGTACTGCGAGCAGCCGGTGGCGGACAAGCTGCGCGTGCAGTTCCGCACCGGGGAGAAGGTCGGGGGCTGGTTCGAGTTCCCGCTGAGCTTCGCTGGCTGGCGGCGCGCACACCTCAAGTACAGCTTCGGCAACGACTTCCAGGGCCGTGTAGCGCCCGAGACCGACAACCTCCTGCTCACCGCTCCGGCGACCGTCCCGCGCGGGACCGTCTTCATTGACCTCGTCGTCTACAACGGCGTGCTGGACTACCGGCAGCAATACGTGCCGTCTGCCAAGCCCTGGCAGCCCGACACGCCGGACCCCGCGAGGTTCCCCCTGCCCGCCACCGTCACGCCCGAGGAGTTGGCCGGCATCGCCACGCTCGGCAAGAACGTGGACACCATGGTCAAAGGCGGCGGCACGGTCACGGAAGCGACCGTGGCCGCGCTGGAGAAGGAGATGGCGCAGTGGCAGATCGTGCGGGAGGCACAGGGCATACGGGGCGTGCCCGTCGTCCACAGCCGCCAACTGGAGTTCTACGCCGGTGTGCCGGGCGTCGTGCCCTGCGGCAAGCTCGCCACGTTCATGCTGCGCCTGGCCCGCGCGTACCACGGGACCACTGACCCCGCGCTGCGCCGGCGGCTAGGCGATGCCTATGCCCTGCTGGCCGAACACCTGCGCGACCAGGGCATGACCGCGGGCAGCGGCTTCTCGTGGAGTTGGTACGAGGGACGCGAGTTGGCCGACGCCAACTACCTGATGCGGGAGCCGCTGCGCGAGCGGGGCCTGCTCGATTGGGCCGGCGCCTACCTGGACTACAACTACGGCTCCAGCGACATCTTCAGTGACGCGACCATCGCGCCGAACATGGACTACTTCGGCAACGACCTGCGGCCGAAGCTGTGCGGGGCGCTCATGCAATCCACCCCGGCCGAGCAGGTCCGCTGGCTCCGCGCCTTCACCCGCCGACTGAACCTCGACATCCTCAACGAGAAGGGCAATGGCTTCAAGCCCGACGGCTCGGCCTTCCACCACGGGATGCACTACTTCGCGTATGCCTCGTACTGCGTCAACACGCTGGTCAACACGGTAGCGGCGCTGAACGACACGCCCTTCCGCCTCTCTCCCGCGGCCACGGCGCGCCTGAAGCAAGTCGTGCTCGCGATGCGCTTCTACTGCAATGAGCGTGACCTGCCGCTGTCGCTGTCGGGGCGCCACCCGTTCAGCCAGAGCCTGGGCCCGGGCACGCTGCTGACCCTCGCCCGCGCGGCGGGGACGGAGGGCAAGCTCGACCCCGGGTTGGCCGCGGCCTACTTGCGCTTCGACCCGGCGAAGGCAGATACGGAGCCCTTCAAGGCCCAGGGCCTCAAGCCCGAACCTCCGCCGCAGGGGAACATGACGATGCCCTATGCCGGGCTCATGGCCCATCGGCGCGGCGACTGGCTGGCGACGGTCAAGGGCTATGGGAAGTACGTGGCCTTTGGGGAGATCTACGCGACGGACAACCGCTTCGGGCGCTACCTGAGCAACGGCTATCTGGACATCCTCGGCAGCGGCCAGCCGATCAGCCGCGCCGGGAGCGGTTGCACGCCGGAGGGCTGGGACTGGAACCGCCTCGACGGCACGACGACCATCCACCTGCCGCTGGACAAGCTCGTGGCCGTCAGCAGCGGGACCGAGGGCATCGGCTCGGACCAGGCCTTCGTGGGTGGCCTGTCACACCGGGGGCGACAGGGCCTGTTCGTCATGCAACTGCAGGGCGGCCAACGCCACGAGCCCACCTTCCGCGGCCGCAAGACGTACTTCCTCTGCGAGGACCGCATCCTCTGCCTGGGCTCGGACATCGTCAATGCCGACGCGGCGCACGAGACGGAGACCACGCTGTTCCAGAAGCACCTGCCCGACACGGCCGCTCCCGTATGGGTCAACGGGCAGTCACTGACCGCCGTCCCCGCCGACCAAGCCCTGCCCGAGGACCGGGCCAACTGGCTGATTGACCCGCAGGGCACCGGCTACTTCCTGCCCGCCGGCCAGCAGGTTCACGTCGTTCGGCAGCACCAGCGCTCGCGCGATCAGGCGAACAAGCAGGACAACGAGGGGGACTTCGCGGTGGCGTGGATCGGCCATGGCGCCGCGCCGGCGGCGGGCACGTACGAGTACGCCGTCGTGGTGCGCGCCACGCCCGAGCGCATGGCGCAGTTCGCCGCGGCCATGCAGACGCTTGAGCGGCCGTACGAGGTCCTGCAGAAGGACGTGCAGGCTCACATCGTCCGCGACCGCGCCACGGGGCTGTGGGGGTTCGTGCTGTTTGCGGCGGGGGAGCTGAAGCCGGGGCTGCCGCTGCGCGCCGTGGACCGCCCCCTCCTGGCGATGTTCGAGCCGGCGGGTGCCGACGGCCTAGCACACCTGAGCGTGGCCGACCCCGACCTGAACCTGCAGGATGGCCTCAGCCAACCCCGGCCGGTGCGCGTGACGCTGGCGGGGGCGTTCGGCCTTGACACGCCGGGGCCGGACTGCCGCGTCGTCGGGCAGTCGGGGGGACAGACGGTGGTCGAGGTAACATGCCGCGAGGGACGGAGCTGCGACCTGCCCCTGCGCCCGTTGTAGTACTCACTTGCGGGAACTCGCGTGCGAACAGGCAGCGGGTGTCGCGTCGTGTGCGACGGGCCCCGCTGCCGGTCGTGGGGCCCGTCGCACGGAGGTCGCTACGCGACCTCACCGCGACACCCACGACCTGTCCTCCGTTAGCTGTCGGAGCGGGTGTACGCCCGACACTCCTGTCGGGCGTCCCCTTCTACGTCCACCACGACCGCGTGTTCTCGCTGACCTCGTCCTTGAACAACAGGATGAGAATCCCCTCGCCCATCGCGTACGCCAGCCCCAGGAACGTCACCCACATGAAGGGCACGCACAGACCGAAGGCGTACGTCACGAGCAGGAAGAGCGCCACGAGCCACGCGGTGATCTTGTTGGCCCACGTGTGCAGCGGCGCGTGGCGCAGCCACTGCAGGACCATCCCCGTGATGAACAGCACCAGCAGAATGACGACCAGGCCCCAGTAGTGGGTGTAGATCCCGGGGCGCAGCAGCCACAGCCAGAACGGCTGGGAGATCTGGATCGCGTTGTCGGCGATGCTGTCGAGCATCGCCCCCTGCTTGCTCTCCAGGTGGTACGTGCGGGCGATGGCGCCGTCAATGGCGTCGGTGAGCCAGGCCACGGCGAGCACGATGACGAACGCCACGGGCGAGTGCACCAGGGCCAGCACCCACAGCACCCCCACCAGACCGATCCGCAGGCTTGTCAGGGCATTGGGCAGGTCTCTCAGGTGCATGGGCAAGCTCCCCGACGTCCGTGGTCTGGACGGCAGTGTCGTGCCTCTGTGCGCCCCTCGCTCTAGCCGAACCACACCCCGTACCGTCGCACCCAGTCCGGCGCGCTGCCGGAGCTGCCGATGAGGCTGTAGACGATGCCCGCCGTGAAGTAGTGCCCCAGCGCCAGCCCGATGAAGCCCGGGATGAGTTGGCGGTAGGCCTTCATGCCGCCGAGGCGGAACACGAGCGTCTTGATGAGCCACACCAGGAAGAACGTGCCCCAGATCAGCTCGCCATACGAGGTGGTCATGCAGAAGGCCAGCGGGTGCAGCGGGAACTTCAGGAACACCATGCGCGCGCCCATGAGGCCTGCCGCCACGACGAACCCAGCGAGGGTGGCGATGATGCGCGGGACATCCGCGGGTGTGGCGGCCTTGGCGTAGCCGGTCAGGGCGGTGTATTCGGCCTTCGAGATGCCCGCGCCCCAGCCCTCGAGCGCCCCGACACCGCCGGCGCCGTAGGCGTAGTATGACCGCAGGTGCAGCCAGATCGCCACGAACAGCCCCACGATCAGGGCGAGCAGGAGGTTCCAGGCCATGGGCCGCGACTTCATGCCCGCTTCGTGCGAGAGCCGGAAGCCCTCCGCCTGGTAGCCCATGAGCGACGGGAAGTAGCCGCGCGACAGGAAGACCAGCGTGGTGAAGATCGTGGCGCTGCGCCACTGCCCGCCATCCATCAGCACGCGCGAGTTCGTGAAGTACTTGATGACCCGGTACTGCTGGTAGTACGGGAACATCCACACCAGCGGCACGCCGATCTCGGCGCGGATGCGGGTGTAGACCAGGGCGGTCATCAAGATGAGCCCCAGGTACACCACCGTAAGCCACAGGGACATCCCCGCAAGCAGCATCCACCCCACAGTGACCGCCAGAGCGATCAGGCCCCCGATCACCGCCGTACGGTAGCTCATCGGCTCACCGGTGTCGTCCACATCCGGGGCGCTGCTGAAGGCCTTGCGGACTACGTCCCACAGATGGTGCCGGGCCACAAACAGGAGTGTGAAGGCCATCGCCACATACGCCCCCATGGACTGCTCCTGGGCGTAGGGGAAACCGGCGAGCTGGACGCCCATGACGGCCGTGACCAGGCTTTCGAGCTTGAGCACCAGGTAGAACACCCACACGCTCATGGCGACCTCGGTGCTCATCAGGTAGCCGAAGCCGATCATCTCGGGGCGATAGTGAATCTGCATGGGGCGCAGCGCCGACAGCGGGCGCTCGGTGAACAGCCGCCCGATGTCGTAGTACTTGCCCAGCGCCAGAATCTGCGGGTTGTAGGCGTTGGCAATGTTGCCGACATTGCAAAGAAAGGCGATGCCGAAGCCGATCCACATGATGCGGTTGCGGAAGAAGGCTCCGACCAGGGACGACCCATCGATGTCGTCGGTGACCTCCATCGGCAGGTACAGCAGGGGATAGATGAGCTTCTCTTTCTCCGACCACTGCCGCCGGAAGACGACGGTCATGCACATGAGCAGGATCCACAGGGCTACGAACAGGAGCCCCCACATGGCGATGGGCTTGGCCCAGGCGTGCCAGGGGATCAGGCCGAACTGCCGCGTCAGGAAGTTGGCGCCGCCCTCCGGCTCGGGCGCACCCTCATAGAGCTGGCGGATGGTCTCGCGGTCGTGCGGCACCATCCAGTCGGGCATGTACCGCTGGTAGGAGGCGAAGTCGTTCTCGGGCGTATCGAAGTAGAACAAGACCGGGATCGTGTTGATGAAGAAGCGCGCGATGCCCGGCCCGGCCATGCTGGTGGCCACGGTCAGGAAGACGTAGATGCTCAGGATCTCCACACGCTTGAGCGCCCACCGCTTCGACAGCCGCCGGACCAGGGGGGTGATGACGACCAGGGCGATGAGGAAGGCCACAGCCGGCACGGCCGGTACGGCCTCGGTGATCTGGCAGAAGAACGTGACGACTTCCGCCATGTCAATCCAGTAGCTGGCAATGAGGGTGAAGATGATCGCCAACACAACAGCGCGCACGGTCACCCCGGCCACGGTGCCGGCGGGGGGGATGATGTGAGAGGCGGGGGTCTGCTGCTGCTCGAGTGCCATGGGCCTGTCCTGATCTGGGAAGCTGCGAGGCACGCTCGGCCTGGCCGTGCCGCCCCGCACGAAAGCGCATACAGTATAACGTTTCCGCCCCGTCTCCCGCAATGTGACTTTGCGCGGGTGCCGCCAGTTGCCGGAATGCACGTCATTGTCACGATTTTGCCTTGTAATAGAACGCGCCTTGAAGTAAAAGTACGACTATTGGCAATGCATGAACAGCCGATTCAGCCTGGGACCGAGGCGAAGTGAAGTGACCTACGGGAGACGCACCCTCCTCCGGTCACTCGGAGGGACACCACAGCTGCGGGGGGGCGCCTGTCCCGCGCGCTGGGGCATTATCCATGGGCCGGGCCGACACTCGAGGCGGCGCGGCGCGATCATCATCATTGTGGCCCTCTGTCTGGTGGTCCTGCTGCTGTTCGCGGGCATGACCATAGACATGGGAGTGATGTGGACAACGTCACAGCGCGTGCAGGATGCTGCCGACTCCGCCGCTCTGGCTGCCGCCGCCGACCTGCCCGATGCCGACGCGGCGCGCACACAGGTCACCCGCATGATCGCGGCCATCAATGAGAGCCAGACCTACCAGATCGCGGTGGACACGGCGACCGATGTCACGCTCTACCACAGCGGCGACACGATCGAGGGCTACGGAGTGCTGGAGGCCGACGCTGAGGCGGTGGAGGTGCGCTGCCACGCCCCCACGCCGTACCTGTTCCTGCGCGTCATGGGCCTGGATACCGAGAACCTGACCTGCCGGGCCGTGGCGCGGCAGACCACCAGCGACCTCGTCCTGCCCTTCATCTTCGCCCATGCCAGTGGCACATCGCAGACGGGCGTCACCATCAACGGCTCGGGCATGACCGTGGACGGGGACATCCACTCCAACACGCGGGTGGTCATCAACGGCTCCAGCCAGACGGTCAACGGCACCGTGGAGTGGCGCAACCGCCTGACGGTGAACGGTTCGGGCAACTACATCGCCCACGACGAAGAGGGCGAGATCGAGGATTATCCGGTAGACCTCACGTACGACCACTTCCTGGCCTACTGCACCCAGACCGTGTCCAGCATCACGCTCAACGGGTCGGGGCAAACGGCCCCGGTTGGCTTCATCCACATCACCGGCAACGTGGTGTTCAACGGGTCGAAGATGACCGCCCATGACTCCATCTACGTGGTGGATGGCAGCATCACCATCAACGGCAGCGGCCACCAGTTGACCAACTGCACGTTCGTCGCCCAGGGCAGCATCACCGCCAATGGCACCTGCCTGGACTTCGCCACACCGTACACAGACGACACGCTCTTCTTCTCCACCGGGGGCTCCATCATCGCCAACGGCTCGGGGGAGAAGAGCGAGGGGATGATCTATGCCCCGACGGGCCAGATCACGTATAACGGCTCGGACCAGTGTCTGCGTGATGGGAGCTTGCTCGCGGAGACGATCGTGATCAACGGCAGCGGCTTCACCGCCAACGGCACCACCGTAACCGGCGGCGGCGTGAGTCTATCGCTGATCTACTGAGGCGCAGCAGCGGGGAGGGGCAGACGTGCACCGGGGCAACACCAAGGGGCGGGAGGAGGAAGGGACGGCCGTGTGACGGGGGCTGCCGCCCCCGCCTAGGCTGAGCCGCGCCTCCGGCGCTCACGTCCCCGTTCGCCTGTCTTCCCTCTTCTCTCTTCCGTCTTCTCTCTTGCCTCTCCCCTACTCCGCTCCGGCCACCTGGATGTCGTGCAGCCGCAGGCTGGGCACAATCGTTCCCGGCTCTTCGCGGTAGTCGCTGGAGACGGCATCAATGGCCCCCAGCATCGTGAAGGCGTCGCTCCCCACCATCGCCATCTTCACCGGATAGGCCAACTCCCCCTTGATGATGCGGAAGCCGAAGTCCACGGTCGCCGAGACCTCGCCCGAGGCGGGATTGGGCGCCAGGCCGGCGAAGTTGATGTACAGGCCGTCGTCGAGGTCGGCGATCAACTCGGCCTCGGGCCGGCTGCCGAGCGCCACCTGCAGGTTCGACGGCCCGATACCGACGCTGCCGCCGTAGCCGCCCCGGACGGCGTGCGCGTTGTTCGGCACGCCCGCCTTGTGCGCCGTGTACGAGTTGTGCAGGTAGCTCGTGAGCACGCCCCGGTCCAGCAGCAGCATCTCCTGCTTCGCCACCCCCTCGGCGTCGTGCGATGAGGAGGCGATCCCGGCGGGCCAGAAGGGCACTTCGCGGACCGTCAGGCAGTCGGCCGCGATCGGCGTCCCCTCGCGGCCCATCAGGAACGAGCGCTGCCGCTGCACATGGTCGGCATTGGCCGCCTCGATCACCGCTCCGAGCATCTCAGCCACGGCCAGCGGCCCCAGCACCAGCGAAGTGCGCTTCGTCTCCACCGGCCGCGCCCCCAGGAACCGCAGTGCCTCCCGGCAGGCCTTGGCGCCGACCCCGGCAGGGGCGAACTCGCTCATCCGACGTGCCACGTCATAGTCGAAGTAGAACCCCACCTCGTCGCCGCGCTGGATGATGGCCTCGACAGAGAGTTCAACATTCGTGCCCGGGCGCGTGAGAGCGATGCCGGTGGAGCTGGCAATGGCGCCTTCGCCCACCGAGAAGCCCGCCCCGCCGCTGATGCGCGCCTCCGGCTCGACCTCCAACGCCTCGGCAATGGCCTCCTTGCACCACTGCACGACCGCTTCAGCGGGCAGGCCGGCCACCTGCTCATCGAATAGCCCATCAATCTGGGGCGCGGTGGAGGGCTCGGGCAGGGCCACGAAGTCGGGATCCGGATGGGCGACCCGGGCCATGGCCGCTGCGTCCGCTCCGCAGCGGGCGACTTCGTCCGGCTCGAGGCTCTGCACGGTGCACAGGCCCATGCCCCCCTTCACGAAGGCGCGCACGCCGATGCCGTAGTCGCGCACGATATGGCAATCCAGTACACTGGAGTTGTCCACGGCGACATCGGCGTGACGCACCGCCCCGCAGTAGGCGTCGGCGAAGTCCGCCCCTGCCTGCATGGCGGCGGCGACGGCATGTTGGGCAAGTTCCAGGATGGTCGGGCTACTCACGATCTCCTCTTCACTCTTCACTATTGACTCACAACTCCCCCTGTCCCCCGACGACGACCCCGGCAATCGCCACGTGTGGGCCGCCGCTGTCCACCGGCGCGGCCTGGCCTTCCTTGCCGCACGTGCCGCCCAGCTCGAACTTCACGTCGCGCCCGACGGCGATGACGTTCCCCAGCGTCTCCAGCGTCATGCCGGAGATGCACACATTGCGGTAGCGCGTCGTCAGCTCGCCCCGCTCGATGCGGAACGCCTGCTCGACATTGCAGGTGAACTGCCCGGCGGCGGTGTAGACATAGCCCCACGCCCCGCCGGACAGGTAGAGCCCGTCCCCCACCTGGGCCAGCATCTCGTCAAAGCCGCAGTCGCCGGGCTCGATGGCCGTGTTGCTCATGCGCACGATCGGCACATCCTGGTGGCCCTGGGCGCGCGCGGCGCCGTTGGGCTCCATGCCCATCCGCGCGGCGGTCTCGAGGCTGTGCAGATAGCCGACCAGCACGCCTCTGTCCACGATGACATGCCGCCGGGCGGGCACGCCCTCGTGGTCGTACTCGAACGAGCCGTTCAGCCCCGGGAGCGTCGGGTCGTCAACGATCGTGACGCCGTCGGCCGCGACCGGCTGCCCCAGCTTGCCGGCCAGGATCGAGTTGCCGGTCCAGACGGCGTCGGCCTCGGAGTTGTGACCGAAGGCCTCATGGACCAGCAGGCCGCAGATCAGCGGGTCAATGATGACGTTGAACTTGCCGGCCGGCGCCTGTTGGGCGCTGAGCAGCGCCACGGCACGGTCGGCTGTCGCGCCGGCGAAGGCCTCCGGGTCGAGCCGCTCGATCAGCTCAAAGCCGCCGCGCGAGGCCCGGCCCTTGCCGGTGCTCTGGCGCTCCGCCCCGTCGGAGGCGGTGACGCGCACTCCGACCTGGCAGCGCGCCCCCTCGCTCTCCAGGTACGTCCCGAAGCTGTTGGCCACGATGCTGCGACCCACGGCGTCGGCATACTGGACGACGGAGTTGACGATGCCGTCGCGCGAGGCGGCCACGCGCTCCAGGGCGTGGAGGCGCTTGACGCGCTCTCCCAGCGGCACACCGCGCGGGTCGGTCGCCATCTCCCCCACCACGCGGGCCTGCACCGGCTCCACTTCGGCCACCATGCCCGGGTCGGTCACGGCCGGGGCAGCGGCTCGCGCCATCCGCACCGCATCCTCCGCGCAGCGCTGCAGCTCGTCGCGCGTGGGGTTGTTGGTGGGCGCGAAGCCCCACGCACCGTCCACGAGCACACGCACGCCCGCGCCGCGCGCCCGGCCGGCGCCAATCTTGTCGGCCCGCCCATCCTGGACCAGGACGGTCGTGCCGGCGCCCTCGCTATAGCGCAGGTCGGCAAACATCGCCCCTGCCCGCCTTGCGGCGGCCAGGGCTTCCTCAATCACTTCGCGCATCAGGCACTCCAGAGAAAAGCATCCACCGTGGATGGGCAACGGAACGGAGGTCGCGGTCGGTGACCGCTCCCACACACCACCATTTCCTCCCACACACTACCATCTGTGCAAATGCGAATGTACGAGCGGTCACCGACCGCGACCCCGGCTCCCACCAACGTCTGTGGGAGCGGTCACCGACCGCGACCTGCCCCTACCCCTGCAACCGCTTCGTCAGCGCCGTCACGGCCGACTTCACCGCAGCGTTGACCAGGGCATTGACCGCGGTGTCCAGAGGCGTATCGAGGCGCCGGGGTGCGGCCACCAGCCGCTGCGGCGGGGCGGCGGGAGCCGCCTCGGTCGGGACAGCCGGCGCAGCGGC